>SLNH01000420.1 GCA_007133195.1 Nannocystineae bacterium
AGCCGCTCGTTGTCGGGATCGTAGAGCGGGCGGTAGCCCACGGCCTCGATGGTCACTGGATAGTGCTCACCGAAATACTCCACGACGAGCTTGTCCCCCTCCACGGCGTGATCGCGGGGCAGGTAGCCCATGAGGATGACCTTGCCGACCGAGGGACCGTACGCCGCGCTCGTGACATACGACCGCCTGCCCAGCTCGTCCACGAGCACCTCCTCGGACTCCGCCGACAGGATCGGCCAATGTCCGACCGGGTAGCGAGGAACGCCCTCGGCATCGACGTTGTCGTCCATGGTGAGCGTGCACAGGTATGCCGGCTGGTGGGACCGCCCCCGCTGCTCGAGGTAGGCCTCTTTGCCGAAGAAGTCGGGCTTTTTCACCTTGGGACGCGCGAGCCCGGCTTCGTAGAGGTTGTACTCGGTCTCCAGATCCGTGTTTTGCAGCCGGAGGCTCTTTTCGAGGCGCCTGCTGTTGGCGTAGGTCTCGATCCCCACGGGTATGGCGCCCGCCTCGTAAAGGGCGTCCCAAACCGTGAGCCCGTAGCTGAACGGGAAGTAGAGCTCCCAGCCGAACTCACCCACGTACGAGATCCGAAATGCCCACACCGGCGCGTTTTTGAGATAGGTCATCCCGCTGTGGGCGAACGGGATCGCCTCGTTCGAGATGCTCGCCGGATCCTCGACGACCGAGGCGAGGATCTCGCGCGCCTTGGGCCCCCATAGCCCGATGGTGGCGATCGAATCACTCACGTCCTCGATCTCGGCGTCGAAGCCGTGGTCATCGCGCATCCGGCGCATCCACACGTGGTCACGATTGCCGGTGTCGCCGCCGGACACCACCCGGTAGCGATCGGCCGCGAGGCGCGTAATCGTGAGGTCGGCGCGGATTCCCCCGAACTGATCGAGAAAGTGGGTGTAGATCCCTTTGCCCACCGGCGTCGTCCCCCCGACCTTGGCCACCGACAGGTACTCCATGAGCCCCTCGGCCCCCGGCCCCTTCACGTCGTAGATCGCAAAGTGCGACAGGTTGATCATCCCGGCGTGATCGGACAGCGCCAGGTGCTCGGCGTTCGACACCTCCCAAAAGTGGCGCGCGTCCCACTCGTTTTTCCGCTGCGGGACCACGGAGAGGTACTCCTCCAGGCGCTTTTCGTTCGCCTGGTAACCGTGCGCGCGCTCCCAGCCCGCCACCTCCATGAAGTAGCCGCCGAGCTCGACCTCGCGCGCGTAAAACGGGCTCCGCCGGATCTGCCGGCCGTTTTGATATGGCTCGCGAGGATGGACCGGCGGGTTATAGATCTTCTGGCCCGTCTCGTAGCAGCGGGCCCGAACATAGTCGCCGCGCTTTTGCACCGGGTAGTGGCGCGCGATGTCGGCGCCGTGTGGATCCATGTGCGGCATCCCGTGGGTCATCCACTCGGCGAGGACACGGCCGACGCCGGGGCCGTCCTTGATCCACACCGCCTCGCCGAGCCAAAGCCCTCGCACCTCGGGAGACTCACCCAAAAGAGAGCCGCCGTCCGGTGTCACGGAGAGCAGCCCATTAAAGGATGCGCGTTCGTTCCAGCCGAGCTCGCTGAACATGGGGACGACCTCGCACCCGCGCTCGAACCGCTCGAGCACCTGATCGAGCGCGAGCTCGTGCATCGACGGCGAAAGCCGCCCCGCCCCCTGCTCCTTGATGTCCCGGGCTTCGACGAGCCGCGGATTGAACTCCTCGTAGTAGCCCCACTCGAGAAGGCCCCCTTCGCTCGTCTTGGGATCGCCGGTGTCGCGAACGTAGGCCGAGTTCCCCTGATCGCGAAACAGGGGATAGACCATCTCCTCGCCCGTATCGCGAAGGATATCCACCGGGCCGAAGAACAGGAGCGGGTGCTCGATCGGCATGAGCGGGATCGACACGCCGGCCATCTCCCCGAGGAGAGGTCCCCAGATCCCGGTGCAGATGAGCACGGTCGGCGCCTCGACGAATCCCTTGGAGGTGTAAACGCCGCGCACCCGACCGTCTTCGATCTCGAAGCCGGTGGCCGGGGTGTTCGGGAACACCTTGAGCGCGCCGGTCGCGGTGCACTCGTCCACCATGTCTCCTGCCACCACCTGGGACCGCGGCACGACCAGCCCCGCGTCGGGATCCCACATCGCCCCCTGGATGCTACTCGCGTCGACCAGCGGGAACAGCTCCTTCGCCTCGCCCGGGCTGATCATCCGCGCATTCGTGCCGAACGCCTTGCCCGAGCCCACCTTCCGCTTGAGCTCCTCCATCCGCTCGTCGTCGCCCACCCGGGCGACCTCGATCCCCCCCTTCCGGAGGTAGGCCCCGCGCTCGGCGTAAAACCGCTGGCTATACGTCGTGGTGAAACAGGTGAACTTGTCGTGCGACGTCGAGAAGCAAAAGTCGGACGCATGGGACGTGGAGCCCACGTCGGTGGGGATCGAGGCTTTGTCGATCCCGACGATGTCGTCCCAGCCCATCTGCACCAGGTGATGCGCGACAGAGGCCCCGACGATCCCGCCTTGTCCGACAATCACCACCTTCGCACTCTTGGGTAGCCGTTCCATTGTGTTTTCTCCTCGGCCACTACAGGTCTTCTCGTGAAGGTCCTTTCGGAACCCGCTTTATTGGAGCGCGCGTCCCCATCCTGACGCGCGGGGAAGGCAACTGGTTCCGGAGTCCGTTCCCCATCACCTCCGGCGGCCGTCACCGGCTGGTCCTCGCACGCCACCGGTGGCCTGTGCCTCGCGAGGGACGGCGGCGGCCGTCGCGCGGTCACCGGGCGAGCGACGCCCAGGGTGCGCCGTTTCCGCCGCCTAGGCCGGACTCGCCGCGCATCGGAGGCCCGCCCCGGAGCGAACCTCCCCCTCCGCGGCCGCGTGCGTGGGCCGGATAGCACCGTCAGCTCCTACGAGCGCTCTTGCCTCTTCACTGGTGCCATGGCCGCCACGCCGAACGTCGATGGTGGCTCGCGTCGCTTTGCAATATGACAGAGCGGATCGAATTCGAGCAAGCGCAAATTGCATGGAGTTGTCGCGAATCACGACTACCGCCTTGCGTCGATCACGCAGAGTTCAAAACAACGCGGTGCGCAACCCAGGACTGAATCAACACTCCGCTCTGTCGATCGACGGAGAGCTCGTGAGATCGGGCGCGATCGCGCTGGCGAGACCAATCGGCGCTCCCTACACTGCAGCCATGCCTGCAACACGGATCGATGGAAAGAAGCTCGCTGCCACTGTCCGCGGTGAAGTCAAGCGCGGCGCCGCCGACCTCGCCGAGACCACCGGGGTGATACCCGGGCTCGCTGCGATCCGGGTCGGGGACGACCCCGCCAGCGAGGTCTACGTGAGGAATAAACGCCGCGCCTGTGAGAAGGCCGGCATGGTTTCTTGGGAACACCACCTGTCCACCGAGACCTCCCAGGCCGAGCTGCTCGCGCTGATCGAGCGCTTAAACCGGGATGATGAAGTCCATGGAATCCTCGTCCAGCTCCCCCTGCCGCGGAGCATCGACGAGGCAGCAGTGCTCGCCGCGGTGTCACCCGACAAGGACGTCGACGGCTTCCACCCGGTGAACGCCGGGCGGCTGATGAGCGGGCAACCCGCCCCGCGCCCCTGCACGCCCAAAGGGGTGGTGCGCATGCTCGACGAGCTCGGAATTGATCTGAAGGGGGCCGAGGTCGTGGTGGTCGGCCGGAGCAACATCGTGGGCAAGCCGGTGTCGCTCCTCCTACTCGAGCGCCACGCCACCGTGACGATCTGTCACTCGCGCACGCGCGACTTGCCCGCGGTGTGCCGCCGCGCCGACGTCCTCGTGGTCGCCGTCGGGCGCCCCGAAATGGTCCGCGGAGACTGGGTCAAACCGGGCGCCGTCGTAATCGACGTGGGCATCAACCGCACCGAGGAGGGCGGCCTGGTCGGCGACGTCGCCTACGAGGAGGCGGCCGCCGCGGCCTCGGCGATCACCCCAGTGCCGGGCGGTGTCGGCCCGCTCACCGTGGCGATGGTCTTGCAGAACACCCTCGAGGCAGCGCAGCGCTGGGCCAGGTAGCGGCGCGGCGGGGCATGCGGTTGGCTTGCGCCGTGCGCTTCCGACGCACGGCGGCGTGTGAACGGATCATGACAACGCGCCGCTCCATCGATCATCGACGCAACGAGTCGGAGCGATAAACGACTCGATGTTTCCATTTCTGTTGCGTTTTCGCTTGCGTCAGGCGAATTCGTTGCTACTTTGATAAAACGATATGTCGTCGCGGGGCCCGATAAGATCACGCAGCCGGGTTCCATACACGAGGCATCCAGGAGCTTCGCCCGAGCGCGAATTCGCAGATATGAGCCGACAGGTCAGCGCACACACTCATCGACGAAAAGGCGAAGCTCATGCTCGGGCTGTGCGCGCGCTTTTTCGGCGGACGTGACGCGGCCGAGCCGCTCCGGCCCGCAGGCCGAGCGGCTCCTCGCGTCATCCCCGATGGGCCGAAACCGGCCCTATCGGGCGCCGTTCGGCCGCGACGCGGCGCGGCGCTCCTTCGCTCGAAGTGCACCGACGGGCCCCGTAGCGGCCAGCTGGTTATCGCCGCTGGCGTCGCCGCGTGCGCGCCTTGTGGGCCGCGGGTCGGCGCGCATGCCCTCCCGTGGGCCCCTACCCCCGGCGTGAGTTGCGCGCGCGCACGGCGCGAGGCGCCCTGCCCCGCCAGCGAGCTGGGGATCTACCGATGGAGATCCCCAACTCGATGGTTTCAGACATGCCGTATGCGAACCATTGAGTCCCGAACTCAATGGTTTCGTCCGTCGTGATTGTGGCGTCCCGCGACGACCCGCAGCCGACCTGACCCCCGGAGCCAGCCAGGTAGCGCCCCATGTCTCTGTCCCGCGACTTGTCCGAAACCATCACCGCCGAGGGGAACGGCGTCCCAAGCCCTGGCGAACCTCAGCCACCGCTCGGTCTCCGCCCGCTCCTCGACTCGCCACGGCTCGAGCTCCTCCCGCTAAAGAGCCTCGAAGGAGCTGCGAGCGAGGCGCCGCCGGGAGCAACGCTTACGGTGACCTGCTCACCGAAGAAGGGAATCGACGCCACCCTCCGAGCTGCGGAGACGCTTGCCGCGCGCGGATTCCGCGTGGTGCCGCATCTTGCTGCCCGCATGGTGCGCGACGAGGGCCACCTTAGCGAAATCGTCGCCGCCGCGGCTCGCATGGGAATCACCGATGCCTTCATTCCCGGCGGAGATGCGAAGCGACCCGCCGGGATCTACACGTCCTCACTCGAACTCCTGCAGGCGCTGGATCACCACGGTCATCCGTTCGAACAGCTCGGCGTCGCGGGCTACCCCGAGGGGCACTGGCTTTTGAGCGAAGCCGCCCTCCACGACGAGCTTCGCGCCAAGCAGCGCTATGCGACCTACCTGGTGACGCAGATGTGCTTTTCCGGGGAGAGCCTCGTCGCCTACCTGGCGAGGCTCGAAACAGAGGGCGTCCACCTGCCGGTTTACGCCGGCATCGCCGGGGCGCTCGATCGCATCAAGCTCGCCACCATCGGCGTCAAAATCGGCATCGGCCAGTCGTTGCGATTCTTAAAGCACCAAGGCGGGGGTATCGGGAACTTGTTCGGCGCCGGCGACTACGAGCCCACGGAGCTCCTCGAAGAGGTGGTGTCCCAGGCGACGACGCCCACGCGCCTCCGCGGCCTTCACATCTATACGTTCAATCAGGTGGCCAAGACCGAAGCGTGGCGGCGCGAGCTCCTCGGTCGCCTCTCCTGACAGCCCGCATTCCCTTACGCGTTCGCCGCAGACCAGCATCAAGGCAGAGCAAGGAACCACCTCATGGCAACCTCCGAGTCCGACGTCGATATCGCGAAACGAACTCCGCTCGAGCCCATCACAGATGTGGCCGACACGCTCGGCTTAGACCGGGGAGACCTCCTTCAGTTCGGCGAGCACAAAGCCAAGATCAAGATGGAGGCGGTGCGCCGGATCCTCGCCAGCGACGCTCGGCAAGCCCCCGTGATCCTCGTGAGCGCGACAAGCCCCACCGAGGCCGGCGAGGGCAAGACCACGTGCACCATCGGGCTCGCTCAGGCGCTCAACCAAGTCGGCGGCAAAACGATCCCCACCCTGCGCGAGCCTTCGATGGGGCCGGTGTTCGGGCGCAAGGGCGGCGCCACGGGTGGAGGGTACTCCCAGGTCCTCCCGATGGAGGATATCAACCTCCATTTCACCGGCGACCTTCATGCCATCGCGGCCGCAAACAACCTGGTCTCGGCCCTCATCGATAACGAGATCTACTTCGGGAACGCCAAGGGGATCGACCGCGACTCGATTCTGTGGCGGCGCGCCCTCGACATGAACGATCGGGCGCTCCGCGAAATCACCACGGGGCGCGGCAAGGCAGCGCGCCAGTCGGGATTCGACATCGCCGCCGCGTCCACGATCATGGCGATCCTATGCCTGTCGACCAGCTACGCCGAGCTCAAGGAACGGATCGGCAAGGCGCTCTTGGGATTTACCAAGGACGGTCGCCCCTACACGGGGGCCGATCTCGGCGCGGAAGGCTCGGTGGCCGCCCTGCTCCGCGACGCCCTGCTCCCCAACCTGGTGCAGACCAGTGAACACGGCCCCGCATTCGTGCATGGCGGCCCGTTCGCCAACGTCGCTCAGGGCACCGCGAGCGTGCTGTCGATGCACCTCGCCCGCAAGCTCGCGGACTACGTGGTCACCGAGGCGGGCTTTGGCTTCGATCTCGGTGGCGAGAAGTTCCTCGACCTCGTCGGCCCGAGCGGCGATCTCATGCCCTCGGCTTGCGTCATCGTGACCACCGCCCGCAGCCTCAAGCTCCACGGCGGACAGGACAAAGGCGATCTCAGCACGCCCTCCGTCGATGCGATCCGTAAGGGTGCCTGCAACCTCGAAAAGCACCTCGAAAACGCTCGCAAGTTCGGCATCGATCCCATCGTCGCCATCAACCGATTCCCAGCGGACACCGACGCCGAGATCGCGGCCATTCACGACATCTGCGAGCGCGCGGGCGCCGACGCCTCCACGGTGCAGGTCCGCAACGAGGGCGGCGCCGGTGCGCTCGAGCTCGCCAAGAAGGTGGCCGCGGCCGTGGATCGCCACCAGGTTGCCCACAAGCTCTACGACTGGAACGACGGGGTCGAAGACAAGATCGGCACCGTCGCCGGCGAGATCTACGGGGCGGCCGGCGTCGAATACACCGCCGAGGCGAAAGAGGATCTCAAGCTGATCCGAGACCACGGTTACGAGGGTCTGCCGATCTGCATGGCCAAGACGCCGGTGTCGTTCTCGGACGACCCTGCAGCGCTCGGCAGGCCCGAGGGATTCTCTCTCACCGTCCGCCGCGTGCTCGTCTCGTCTGGAGGCGGGTTCCTCATCCCCCTCACCGGCAAGATCCTCCTCATGCCGGGCCTACCGAAGCGCCCGGCGGCTGTCGACATCGACATCGACGAAGAAGGCGGCATTAGCGGCCTATTCTGAACAAGGACGCATTACTCATTCGTCCTTGGGGTTTTCGCGAGCACCAGGACCCTCGCAAACATCAACTCGGACCCAATAACAACGAGGCGAACATGGAGTCGAAGGCGCAAGTTACCCAGAGCGTGCAGCCGCAGGCCGATTCGAGCATCCCGCTCGTCCCAATCAACGAGAGTCGCGCAGTCCCGGTCAACCTGCGCCAGACGGGCTACACGGATGCGGAGATCCTCACATCTACCCGCATCCGAAAATCGCCTTTTTGGCACAAGTCGCACGAGGCCGGCTGCTGGGCGTACACCGTTTATAATCGCATGTATCACCCGCGGGCCTACGTGAGCCTCAAAGATGGCGGGCTCATGACGGAGTACGAGTACCTCACGCAGGACGTCACGATTTGGAACGTGGCGGTGGAGCGCCAGATCCGGGTCAAGGGTCCGGACGCAGCGGACTTCGTCAACCTCCTGATCACGCGCGACGTCCACAAGAAGGTCCCCGTGGGTCAGTGCCGTTACGTGATCCTGTGCAATCAAAAGGGCGGGATCATAAACGACCCGGTCCTCCTGCGCGTCGCGGAAGACGAGTTCTGGTTCAGCATCTCCGACTCCGATGTCCTGCTTTGGGCACAAGGGGTCAACGCCTTTGGCAACTACAACGTCGAGATCGACGAGATCGACGTCTCGCCCGTGCAGATCCAGGGGCCCAAATCCAAGTATCTGCTAGAGAAGCTGTTCGGCCCGAGCGTGCTGGAGATCCCCTATTACCACTGCGCCCAGCGGCAGCTCGACGGCATGGATGTGACGCTGTCACGCACGGGCTTCTCGGCGGAGGTCGGCTTCGAAGTCTACCTTCACGACGCCACGTGGTACGCCGACCGGTTTTGGGACACCGTCGTCGAGGCCGGCCAGGAATTCGGCATCAAGGTGATCGCGCCCAGCCACGTGCGCAGGCTCGAGGCCGGCATCTTGTCCTGGGGGCAGGATGTGGACATCGAGAACAGTCCGTACGAGGTCAACCTTGGCTGGCAGGTCGATCTCACGAAGGAAAACTTCATCGGCAAGGAAGCCCTCACCCGCATCAACGAGGAGGGCGTGTCCAAGAAGCTCGTCGGCCTTCGCATGGGGGGCAAGCCGCTCGTCTGGTACAACGAAGACTTCTACCTGGTAGACGAACCGGGCTCGAATCAGCCCATCGGGTTCATCTCGAGCTGCTTTTACTCCCCGAACCTTCAGTGCAACATCGCCCTCGCCATGGTGCCCACTCAGATGGCTGAGCCCGGCACGAAGCTCAGGGCGCGGCTGCCTCGCGAGACGGTGGACGCCGAGGTAACGAAGACGCCTTTCGTCGACCCAAAAAAGAAGAAACCTGCGCAGAAGCTCCGGGCGACCTAGTGTCCTGGAAACGAAGTTTCCAGGCACACGAAAACCGATAGTCGAGAACCTGTCCGTGGATAAAGGTCAGGAAAGCAAGCACTTCGGCCGCTCCCACCCCGCCAGGGGCGGCCGAAGTGTGATCGCGAACGTCTGATCCAGGGCACTAGTGCCGCCACCCGGGCGCGCGTCGCGAGCACGGCGCGCGCCCCCAGGTGCTCGTTTTCGTCGAGTTTTGCATCATGTCCACCACGCGCGTCGCCACGCCCTCGTCCCTCGAGGAAGAAAAACGGCGCTTTCGCGCGCTCGCGCGCGCGACGCGAGCCGAGATCGCCGCGGCGCCGCCGGAGGATACGCCGGCGCGGATCCGTTGCCAGCTCTTCGAGTGGATCTTGCCGGTAGGCGACGTCTCGATCTCGGGCTTTTGGCCCCTTCGCACGGAGCTCGACACCCGCCCGATCTTGGAAGCTCTGCACGCCGCAGGCTATACGTCGTGCCTGCCGGTGGTCGCCCAGCATCGGGCGCCGCTCGTGTTCCGCGTTTGGACTCCCGATATGGACCTCGTCGCCGGACCGTTCGGCGAGAGTACCCCTCCGCCCGAGGCGCCGTCCGCCGTCCCGGACATCGTCCTCGTCCCTGGGCTCGCTTTCGACCGACAAGGCTATCGCGTCGGCTACGGCGCCGGCTTTTACGATCGCACCCTGGCCGCGCTGCGAGCGGTCAAACCAATCACCGCGGTGGGAATCGGCTACGCCGGCCAGATTTTCGCCGAAGTCCCCCGAGCCCCCACCGACGAGCCCCTCGATTGGATCATCACGGAGGAAGAAGCCATCGCGTGCGGCGCGCAGTACCCGGCGCTCGCGCGCGAGCTGGTCGTCCCCGCGGATAACGACCACGCCGGCGACCACGCGCACGCGCCTGGGAGCGGGGATGTGACCTACGGCGGCGACTACGCGGCCGAGCAGTAAACGCCCAGCTTTGAGCCGCGCTCAGACGCTGCGCGTCACCGGGCCGTTACCTCCCGGAAACCCGCGGATGCCCGGCCGGTGTCATAATGCACGGAGCGAGGCCGAAGTATTGCGGAAGTACCGCCTGCAACATTACGAGCTGGGCCGCAGGCTCGGTGAAGGCGCGCACGGCGTCGTCTACCTTGCTTACGACAGCCGCCTCCTTCGCTGGGTCGTCGTCAAGAGGCTCCGCCGCCGCCTTTCGTCCTACGAGCGCCAGCGCGAGCGGATCCTCCGCGAGGCCCGCCTCGCTTCGGCGATCGACCATCCCAACGTATGCGCGATCTACGAGATCCACGATGAGCCGGGCGAGGTCTATATCGTCATGCAGTACGTGGCCGGCCGCCCGCTCGGGGATCTCCTGGTGGAGGGCGGCCTCAGCGTGCCGCTGTCGATCTCCCTCGCGCAGCAGATCGCCGAGGGCTTGGCGGCGGCGCACGAGCTCGGCGTCGTACACCGGGATCTCAAGCCGGCCAACATCGTGGTGAGCGAGTCGGGGCTGGTGAAGATCCTCGACTTCGGCCTCGCCCGCCGCCATGACGATCGCGCGAACGCCGCCCCGCGAGGCGATCGCCACGGGCGGCTGTCGGCCTCGAGCGAAGCGGGGCCGGCCGGCTTTATGGCCCCGGAGCAGTTCGTGGGCGGCGCCGCCACGCCGCAGAGCGACCTGTTCGCGGTGGGCGTCCTCATGTACATGATGCTGTCGGGCGCTCACCCGTTCGCCGCCGCGCGCACCGATCCCGACGAGATCGCGCGCGCGACCCAGTTTCAAAGACCCCGCCCGCTCGCCACCATGAGGACCGACGTCCCCGCCGATATCGAGCGCGTGGTGATCAAATGCTTGGCCAAGGATCCCAGCGAGCGCTACCAGAGCGCCGCCGAGCTCCGCGACGCCTTGACCACCCTGACGAGCACCGCCCCGGAGACGGATTCTCGGCTCGCCGTGTCGCGCGTGGCACCAGCGGCCGATCTCGTCCCTCGAAAAACCGGCCTGTGGTCGATGCTCCGCGCCTTCGTCTCCGGCTCACACCCGGGGCCGGCGCCGGGCACGGTCGCCGTCCTGCCGTTCGAGGCGCTGGAGGCCCCCCATACCGTCACCGCCTACGGCTTCGCCCTCGCCAACGCGATCGCGACGAAGCTCGCGCGACTGCCGGGCATCTCGGTGCGCCCGGCGACGTCGCTGTTGTCGATGAGCCACATCCCTGCGGACCCCACCCAGGCCGGCGAGAGACTCGACGTGTCGCACGTCGTGTCGGGAACCTACGCGCCCCTCGAAAGCGGGCACACCGTCACCTGGCAGCTCATCGACGTCGCGCGCGCCGAGCTGCTCACCGGCGACACGCTGGGGCTTGCCGACCTCGAGTTCATCGAGCTGCAAACGCGGGTGTCCGATAGCGTGTTCAGGGCGCTCCGGGGCACCGCGCACATCCCCGCCCGAGCCCCCGCGGGCCAAGACGCCAGCCCGCCCGCCGATGTCGCAGAGGACTACTTCGAGGCGCGCGCGCTGTTGTCCAGCTTCGTGCTCCGCTCCCACCACCGCAAGGATCTGGACGCGGCCCGGAACAAGCTCGAGCGCGTAGCGGAGGCGGCGCCCGACTTCGCGCCGGTGCACGCGGCCCTCGGCATCGCCTGCGTGCAGTACGCCCGGAACGGGTTTGGCGCGTTCGACGACCTCCAGCGCGCCTCCGAGGCGCTCGAGCGCGCACTGGTGCTCGATCCGGGCCACCTCGAAGCGAAGGTGTTTCGCGTCCACACGATGCTGTCCCTCGGCGAGAAGGCGAGCGCCCGCGAGACCGTGCGCCACCTCATCGAGATCGCGCCCACGGTCTCGAGCGCCCGCCTCGTGGCTGCGACACTCCTTCGTTTGGACGGCGCCTACGACGAAGCGCTCGGCCAGCTCGCGAGCGCCCTCGCCCACGATCCAAACGACGCGCACATCGTGTACAATCACCGCGCGCGGATCCTGCACTACCGCGGCGATCTCGACGGCGCCCGCCGCGAGGCGACAAGAGCCCTCGATCTCCAACCCAAGCACCCGCTCCTGCGCGCCACCGACGGGTATTTGCGCCTTCGTGAGTCCGACGCGCAAGGCGCGGCGGACGTGCTCGAAGCCGTGGTGCGAGACGATCCGACCCTCCAGCTCGCCTATCCCACACTCGCGATCGCCCGCCGGCTGGTCGGCGACCACGAGGGCGCGGAGTCGCTCATCACGGAACAGACCGTGGCGGCTGCGCACTGCGACGGCGAGACGGCCTACAGGCTCGCTACCTACTACGCCATCGGCGGCCAGCGAAACCAAGCGCTCCGCTGGCTCCGCCGCGCCATTCACCTGGGCAACGAAAACTACCCCTGGCTCGCCACGAACCCGGCGTGGAGCGCCATGCAGACCGATGAAGACTTCCGCGCCGTGCTCGCCCGACTAGAAGACCGCTTCAGGCGAAACCTAGAACACTGGCGCCGCGCCCTGCCGGGACACGCACCGCCGAAAGCCGTCCATAGCGCGCCACGGAACATCGAGCCTCGCTTTGCCCGCGGCGCGAGCCGAACAGAACCGAGCGGGAGGAGGCATTAGGGAGGTAGAGCGAGGCGGCGAACGGCGTCGGCGACGTGGGCGTTTAGCCCTTCGCCACCAGTCTCTGAGACGTGGGCGATGATCTGGCGACGCATGCGCGGATCCCAGAACTTGGTCATGTGATCGGCGATGCCCTCGATCACCGCCTCGTTATCGGAGCGGGAGGCGAAGTACTTGCCGATGTCGTTTGCCATGGCCACGAGCCGCTCGATTTTCATGGTTGGCCTCGGTGGATGCTTGGTTTCGACATCGATGCGCGGCCGTCGCGGGCGTGAGCCGTCATCCCGACGCGCGGCGGGCAGCAGCGCGCCGCTCTTCGAGGAGCTTTCGCTGCTGTTCGGAAAACTCCCGGTGGCGCCGCTGCCACTCGGAGGGCTCGTTCACCTTGGTGACCTGGACGGCGGTGACTTTGTACTCGGGGCAGTTCGTCGCCCAGTCCGAGTGCTCGGTGGTGATCACGTTGGCCCCGGTGTGCGGGAAATGGAACGTCGTGTACACGACCCCGGGCTGAACGCGCTCGGTGACCTGCGCGCGAAGCACGGTGTCGCCCACCCGGCTCGTCACGCCCACGTGGTCGCCGTCGCCGATCCCGCGCTCGGAGGCGTCGTGCGGGTGGATCTCGAGCAGGTCCTCGGCGTGCCACGCGGTATTGCCGGTCCGCCGAGTCTGGGCGCCCACGTTGTACTGGGTGAGGACGCGACCCGTCGTCATGAGTAGCGGGAAGCGCGAGGTGCTCCGCTCCTCGGTGGGCACGTAGCCGGTGAGCATGAAGTGACCCTTGCCGCGCACGAACTCGCCCACGTGCATGGTCGGCGTGCCCTCCGGGGCGCGCTCGTTACACGGCCACTGGATGCTGCCGAGCTCGTCTAGCTTTTCGTAGGTCACGCCGGTGAACGTGGGCGTGAGCCTGGCGATCTCGGCCATGATCTCCGAGGGGTGGTCGTAGTGCATGTCGTAGCCCATCGCTTGGGCGAGCTCCTGGACCGCCTCCCACTCGGATTTGCCCGACAGCGGCTCGCGGATCTTGCGAACGCGGGAGATGCGCCGCTCGGCGTTCGTAAACGTGCCGTCCTTCTCCAAGAACGACGAGCCGGGAAAAAACACGTGGGCGTATTTCGCCGTCTCGTTCAAGAACAAATCCTGGATGACGATGCATTCCATCGCCTCGAGCGCGGCGGTGACGTGCTTGGTATTCGGATCGGACTGGGCGAAATCCTCGCCCTGGATGAACATCCCTTTGAATTCGCCGTCGAGCGCCGCCTCGAACATGTTCGGGATTCGGAATCCCGGCTCCGGCTGAATCGGCACCCCCCACGCCGTTTGGAACAGCTCGCGCGTCGCCGCCCCGGACACGTGCCGGTAGCCGGCGAGCTCGTGCGGAAACGAGCCCATGTCGCAAGAGCCCTGAACGTTGTTCTGCCCGCGCAGCGGATTGACCCCCACGCCCTCGCGCCCGAGGTTGCCGGTGGCCATGGCGAGGTTGGCGATGCCGATCACCATGGTGGAGCCCTGACTGTGCTCGGTGACGCCGAGGCCGTAGTAGATCGCGGCGTTGTTCGCCGTGGCGTACAGGCGCGCCGCGGCGCGCACCTCGTCGGCCGACACCCCCGTGATGCTCGCCGTGGCCTCGGGCGAGTTTTCCGGCCGCGAGATGAACTCCTTCCACTCCTCGAAGCTTTCGCGCTCACAGCGCTGATCCACGTAGTCCTGGTCCACGAGCCCCTCGGTGACGACCACGTGGGCGAGGGCGTTTATGAGCGCGACGTTGCTGCCGGGGCGGAGCTGAAGGTGGTGGTCGGCCTCGATGTGCGGCGTGCGCACGAGCTCGATTTGACGCGGATCGACGATGATGAGCCGCGCACCCTCGCGAAGGCGCCGCTTCATGCGCGACGCGAACACGGGGTGCCCCTCGGTGGGGTTCGCGCCGATGACGACGATGACGTCTGCCTTTTCCACCGACTCGAAGGCTTGGGTTCCGGCCGACTCGCCGAGGGTGTTTTTCAGCCCGTAGCCGGTGGGCGAGTGACAAACCCGCGCGCAGGTATCGACGTTGTTATTGCCGAACGCGGCGCGCACGAGCTTTTGCACGATGAAGGTCTCCTCGTTCGTGCACCGCGACGACGTCACGCCGCCCACCGCGTCTTGCCCATAGGTATCCTGGATGCGCCGAAACTCGCGAGCGGCATACTCGATCGCCGCGTCCCAGCTCACCTCCCGCCACGGCGCGTGAATGCTCTCGCGGATCATGGGCGTGGTAATGCGATCGGGGTGGGTCGTGTAGCCGTAGGCAAACCGCCCCTTGACGCACGAGTGTCCCTCGTTCGCCCGGCCGTCCAGGTTGGGCACCATGCGCACCACCTGATCGCCTTTGACCTCGGCCTTGAACGAGCAGCCCACGCCGCAGTAGGCGCAGGTCGTGGTCACCGTTCGCTGGGGCTGGCCGAGCTCGATCACGGACTTTTCCATGAGCGTGGCCGTGGGGCAGGCCTGCACGCACGCGCCACAAGAGACACACTCGGAGTCCATAAACGGCTGGTTTTGGCTCGCCGAGATCACCGAGTCGAACCCGCGGCCCTGCACGGTGAGCGCGAGGGTGCCCTGCACTTCGTCGCACGCGCGCACGCACCGTGAGCACACGATGCACTTGCTGGGGTCGAAGGAAAAGTAGGGGTTGCTGTCGTCTTTTTGCGAATCGAGGTGGTTTTTGCCCTCGTAGCCGTAGCGAACCTCGCGAAGGCCCACCACGCCGGCCATGTCCTCGAGCTCGCAGTTGCCGTTGGCCGGACACGTGAGGCAGTCGAGCGGATGGTCGGAGATATAAAGCTCCATGACGTTTCGGCGGAGCTTGTGCAGGCGCTCGCTCTGGGTGCGCACCTTCATCCCGTCTGTGGCGGGCGTGTGGCACGACGCCGGATAGCCGCGCTTGCCTTCGATCTCGACCAGGCACAGCCGACACGAGCCGAACGCGTTTAGGCTCTCGGTGGCGCACAGCTTGGGGATATCGATCCCCGCCTCGGACGCCGCGCGCATCACCGAAGTGCCTTCGGGCACCTCGACGGCGTTGCCGTCGACTTCAATCGTCACCCGGTTGTCGCTGTGGGCGGCGGGGGTACCGCGATCTCGATCCGTTATCGAAAGCATCTCGGCTCTCTTTCGCCTCGGTTGCCTGACGGTGGGATGTGGCGCGTCGGCTCGCGGTTTGCGCGGGATGCCGGGCGCTAAGAGACGACCCTGAGCGCGCCGCCGGCGCGACGGCGCTCGTCTCCACCGGCGCCTCCACCGGCGCCTTCGCGCGGCTCGAAGTCTTCCGGAAAGTGGCGCAGCGCGCTCAGCACCGGATAGGGCGTAAGCCCACCCATGGCACAGAGCGATCCGTGGATCATGGTGTCGCAGAGATCCTCGAGGAGCACGAGATTCTTATCGCGATCCTGGTCTCCGACGACCCGGTCGATGACCTCGACGCCGCGCACCGAGCCCATGCGGCACGGCGTGCACTTGCCGCACGATTCGATGGCGCAAAATTCCATGGCGTAGCGCGCCATCTTCGCCATATCGACGCTGTCGTCGAACACCACCACGCCGCCGTGCCCGAGCATGGCGTCCCGCTCGGCCAGCGCCTCGTAGTCCAGGGGCGTGTCCAGCTGCCAGTGGGGGACGTAGGCGCCGAGCGGTCCGCCGACCTGCACGGCGCGCACCGAGCGGCCGGTGGCCGTGCCGCCGCCCCAGTCGTGGATGAGCTCGCGGAGGGTCAAGCCGAACGCCTTTTCGAACAGGCCCCCGCGGGCGACGTTGCCCGCGAGCTGAAGGGGCTGCGTGCCGCGGGACCGGCCGGTGCCAAACCCCGCGTAGTAGGCCGCGCCGCGATCGAGGATCAGCGGAACGGCGGCGAGGGTGAGCACGTTATTGACCACCGTCGGCTTGCCGAAGAGCCCCTCGATCGCCGGCAGCGGGGGCTTGTAGCGGATCTCCCCGCGCTTTCCCTCGAGGCTCTCGAGCATCGAGGTCTCCTCGCCGCAAATGTAAGCGCCGGCGGCCAGGCGCAGATGAAGATGGAAGCGGTTTCCGGTGCCGAGGATGTCATCCCCGAGCAAGCGCTCCTCGTAGGCGACGCGGATCGCCTCGGTGAGCACCCGATAGGCGTCCGGGTATTCGGCGCGCAAGTAGATGTAGCCCTCGGTGGCGCCGGTGGCGAGGCCGGCGATCACCATGCCCTCGATGAGCAAGAAGGGATCCCCCTCCATGAGCATGCGATCGGCAAACGTGCCCGAGTCGCCCTCGTCGGCGTTGCACGCGATGTACTTTTGTGAAGCTTGGGTGTCGTGGACCGTCTTCCACTTGATGCCCGCCGGGAACGCCGCGCCGCCGCGCCCGCGGAGCCCTGACTCGGTGACCTCCGAGATGACCGAGGCCGGCTCGATCGCAAGCGCTCGCTCGAGCCCGCGCAGGCCGCCGTAGGCTCGATAGTCCGCGATGCTGAGTGGATCGACCACGCCCACCCGCGCGAACGTGAGTCGCTCTTGGTTCGCCAGGTAGGAAATCGAGTCAGTGAGGCCGTGCGAAAGCACATGCTCCTCGCCGCGCAGAAACCCGGCGTCGAACAGCGATGGGACATCGCTCGCGGATACCGGGCCGTAGGCGACGCGCCCCTGTTCCGTAGCCACCTCGACCAGAGGCTCGAGCCAGTAAAGCCCACGCGACCCGTTTCGCACGAGGTCCACGCTCGCATCGCGGCGCGCGGCCTCGGCCCGGATGGCGCGGGCCACCGCGTCGGCGCCGACCGAACGCGCGGCGCTGTCTCCCGGCACGAAGACCTTCATGGTCATCACCCGTTCTCCTCGAGCTCCGCGATGAGCTCGTCTAAACGCGCCGCGTCCAGGCGCCCGTGCAGGCGACCGTCGATCATCGCCGCCGGGGCCAGGGCGCAGTTGCCGAGGCAATACACCGGCTCGAGCGAGTAGCGCCCGTCCTCGGACGTGCCGTGGAAGTCGGTGCCGAGACGTTGCGAGGCGTGCTCGGCGACCCCATCGCCGTTCATCGCCTGGCACGCCTCGGCGCGGCAGATCCACACTTCGTGACGGCCGGGTTTGCTCTGGCGAAACAAGTGATAGAAGGTGAGCACCCCGTGCACTTCCGCGCGCGACAGGTTGAGCTCCTCGGCGACCAGCGGCACCGCCTCCGGCGCCACGTAGCCGAACGTGTCCCGAACGGCGTGAAGGACCGGGAGCAGCGCCCCGGGGAGCTCTTTGTGCTCGCGGATCACCGCCCGGGCCCGCTCGGGGTCCCAGGCGGCCGGGGCAGACGCGGTCTCGGATGTCTTCATAGCCCTATTTGCCTTACAGGCTGATGGCCGCACGCTTGCCCGGAGTGGTGGACAGGCGAGCCCGCCGCGTCCACCCTTTGCGTTTTGCGAATTCGATTTTAGCACGCGCGCCTCGCGTGTCATCCGCAGATTGCGACAACGAGTCGACGAACACGATGGACATCATCTTTTGCCACGGTCTGGAAAGTCATCCCCACGGCCGCAAGTACGACTACCTCACCCGGGCCGGCCTCACGGTCCGATCTCCCGACTTCCGCGGCCTCGATCTCGCAGCGCGGGTGGATCTGCTCGAGCCGATCCTCGAGGAGTACGACGCACCGCTTCTCATCGGCTCGAGCTACGGCGGGGCGACCGCCCTGTGCGCCGCGATTCGTCATCGCGAGCGGGGCGGCGAGACAGCCGGCCTGATCTTGTGCGCGCCCGCGCTCGGCCGCCCCGAACCCCCCATGAACGCGATGGACATCTACGCGCCCGCGCCCACGATCATCCTGCACGGGGTGCGCGACGACATCGTCCCCATCGGTCTCAGCCGCGAGCTCGACGCGCGCGACGACAACGTCAAGCTGATCGAGCTGGACGACGTCCACGATCTATCGGGCTCCCTCCCCGAGCTCCTCGGCGCCGTTTTCGCATTCACCGGGACCCCCGAAAGCGCTCCCTGACATGCCACGCCGCGTCGCGAGCCGGGCGGCGCCGCAGCCCCGCGCCTCCTGAAACGCATCGAGGCGCACGCCGGGCGCGCTCACGGCCCCCCTTCCATCTGCGCGGGCCGGTAGGATGGGCCGATGCAGCGCGCTCTCGACGTCGGAATCATAGGTGCCGGGTTCGCGGGCTGCGCTGCGGCCACGTTTTTGTCTCGGCGAGGGCATCGGGTCACGCTCTACGAGCGGGTCGAAGCGCCTGAGCCGGTGGGCGCTGGCATCCTCCTTCAGCCGACCGGGATGAGCGTGCTCGCTCGGCTCGGGGTCGCAGAGGCGATGCTAGCGCGCGGCGCGCGGGTAGACATGCTCCGGGCGACCACGCCCAAAGGGCGACGGATCTTCGAGCTCCGATACGGCGAGCTCGGTCCGGAGCTGTTCGGTGTTGGCAGCCATCGGGGCGCGCTGTTCGAGCTTCTGTTCGGCGCGGCCCGCGCCGCCGGCGCCCGGTTTTCCGGCGGATCCGAGATCGAAGCAATCGAGGGAGGCGACCAGAGCGCGCAGCTGCTCGCGCGCGGCGGACAGCGCGTGGCGGAGCACGACCTCGCCGTCGTCGCCGATGGCGCCCGCTCCCAGCTGCGCGCTCGCTCGCCGCTTCTGGCGCGGGCCCGGCGCTATCCGTGGGGCGCGCTGTGGTTCGTCGGCGCCGACCCAGAGGAGCGGTTTTCGGGAAGCCTCACCCAGATCTGCCAAGGGACGCGCAAGATGCTCGGCTTCTTGCCGACCGGCCGAGGGCCGGGCGCGGGCGACACCCCGCTCGTGAGTCTGTTTTGGAGCCTGCGGATCGACGAGGTCGAGGACTGGCGCCGCGCCGGCTTGGGGCCGTGGAAGCGGGAGATTCTCGATTTCGCGCCCCACGCGGAGCCCCTGCTCGACCAGATTCGGGACGTCGATCAGGTCCTCACCGCCGAATACGTAGACGGCGTCATGCGGCGGTTTCACGAGCCGTCGATCGCCTACGTGGGCGATGCCGCGCACTCGATGAGCCCGCAGCTCGGCCAAGGCACGAATCTCGCTCTCATGGACGCCGCCACCCTCGCCGACGCTCTCGATGACGAACAAGACCTTTCGTCTGCCCTCGCCGATTACTCTCGCCGCAGGCGACGGCACGTCCGCTTTTACCAATGGGCCAGCCGCTGGCTCACGCCGTTTTTTCAATCGGGCTACAGCGCGCTCTCCCCCGCGCGAGACCTCGGCTTTCCGATCCTCGCTCGCATCCCCCCGCTGCGCATGCAGATGACCCGATCGCTCGCCGGCGTAAAGCGCGGGGTGCTCCGCCGAAGCATGCCGGTGCAGCCGCTCGCCGCGGCACTCGCGCCCCCGCCGAAGACCGCCGAGCTCGCGCCGGCGCCGCGGCCCGACGTGGCCCCGAACGAGACGTCCGAGCACGAGCGAGCCGAGCGCGTGGTTTAGCCGTCATGATCGTCGGCGAGGGGATGTCCCGTGAGCCTACCGGTGCAGACGGTGAGGCTCACGCGGCCGCGAGCGCGCGGTGGAGGCGATCTTTGACCGCGGCCACGAGCTCGGCGTCGTCGAGATCGATGACCGGCGCGTTGTCGTACTGCTCGTAAAACAGATTCGGTGAGGCATCGCGCGGGATGTCGAGCGCCTTGCGGAGCTTCCGGTCGGCCGGCACGAAGCCGCGCTCGGCGAGGCGCGTGATGCAGTTCCCAATGGTCCCCTGCAAGCCGCACACGTAAATCACGGCGCTCTTCGCGTTTAGGCCACCTTCGGCAAGACCGAGCCTTTGCTCGAGCTCGCCGAGTCGCTCGGGGCGAAAGTAGTCCTCGACGCGGCCCGAATCTCCACGCCAATCCGGCCGCTCCCCGGGCCGACTCACGGTCACGTGATAGTGGATGCCCCGCCCATCGGGGATGGCCGCCGCGGCCTGCATCTCGTCTCGGTAGCCGAGATCCTCGGGGTAAGACGCCCCGTGAAGGAGCACGTAGCGGCTGAGATCCGGGTCGCGCTCGCGCATACGATGGCTTCGGATGATGCTCACGAACGGGGCGAGCCCGGTGCCCGCCGCGACGAACACCTTGAGGCGGGGGTCGTCGGCGCCCACCGTGTGGTCGAGGGTAAACCGCCCGGTCGCCTTCGTCGTCGTAAACACCCGATCCCCCTCCTCGGCCGGCCACAGGATGTGCGTGAGGGGATTGTCCGACTCGGGCCTATCCACATAGCGGATGTAAAACTCGAAAACATCCTGTTCCTCCGGGGCGGAGGCGATCGACATCGCCCGCCGCACCGGGCCCCGCGAGTCGTGATTCATGCCGAGCACCACGTACTGACCGGGGACGAAACTCCGCCCCTGGCCGCCCGGGGGCTCGTCGGGCGCCACCTTGAACACCGCGAGGCTGTCGGTGAGATCGAGCCGCTCGCGCAGGGTGGCGTTGTAGGTAAGGGGCTTGGCCATAGGCTCGAGTTTATCGGAGCAGCCGCCCGGTCGAAACCCGACGACCGCGACGCCCCCCGCGCCTGCCTCGGGCACGAGCTCTTCGCCGCGTGTCACGGCTCGGGCGGAAACACGCGAAGGCGCGACGGCTCGCGCGGGAGCAGGGCCGCGGCGGTAATCGCGGCTCCCGCAGCCACGGCGCCGGCGCCCGCCCATACCCACCAGCGGTGATAAAACCGGGACGAGCGCGGTAGATCGGCCTGAGCCGCGGCGTCACCGGCCGCACTCCGGAGCGCATCGGCCGCCCCGGCGATACTGGTGTGCCGCCGGGCGAGGCCTTCGCCGCTGGCGGCGAGCGCCACGACCTCCGGGTCGTCACCCTCACCGATGAGCCACGCTTCGTCGGCGCCCACCTCGCGCGCGACGCGCGCCAGCGCGCGGCGGCCGGTGGTCGTGCCGGGCGCGAGATCGCCGGCCGCCCACGCCCGCGCAGCCTGCGCCATCGGATCCCCGTCCTCGTCCGGCTCGAGCTCGAAGGCGAGCTCGTCGCCCCGCGTCACCCGAACGATCCGCGCCTCCGGACGATATCCTGCCCCGCTCGCGTGCACCACGTGCAGGCCGGGCCGGAGCATCACGCCCCGCCGGTTTTCGATCACGGGCCTGCCGTCGATCGCCACGCGGGCGTCACCCGGGACGACATCGATGCGGAGCGGCCACGGCCGCTCGAGCTCGCGCTCGGCCTTGGCCCGGGAAAACGCGCGCGAGACGTCCGGTCCATACGTCTCGCGCGCCGGCCGGCGCTCGCCGTCGAGCTCGACGCAAAGGGTAAATCGGTCCAGGGCCCGGGCCGCGTCGCCCTCCTCACCCCGATAAAGATATGCGATTCCACGCTGAAGCTGGAGCTCCCACAATAGCTCGGCGCGCTCGGGCCGGGTGGTGAGCGAAAGCGTTCGCTCCTCCGCCTCGGCCAAAAGCTCGGCCATGTCGGCGAAGCGCTGCTCCAAGTACGCATTTCGGGCGCGAGTAAGGGCGTCGTCGAGTCGCGTGAGCGCCTGCGCCTCGCGCGCTTCGCGGCGAGCCATCGCCTCACCTTGGGCTTCCGTGACACGCCGGAGCGAAACGAGCGCTACGCCCTCGACCTCGGCGATCGCTGCGGCGCCCTCAAGCTCGACGTCCGGGTGTTTCGGCCACAAAACCACGCGCTGATCCGCCGACGCCGCCGCAGGCGCGAGCGCGAACATCGCGATCGCGGCCGCGACCACGCCCGCCCCGCCGATCACTTGCCCAGACGAGCGCCCCGTGTTCAAGCGTCGCACTCGAGAGCGACCTCCGTGGCCTCCCCGCCGGGCTCACGGACGTCGACCACATTCTCCCCGGTGTACACCCACTCGAGCACATCGCCGCGGGCCAGCGACAGCCGGACCGTGCCGGCGCTCGGACAAGCGTCGCCGCACGCTTCGACGTCCTGCGCCGAAGCGACGAGCCCGCCGAGAAGCTCGCCGTCCTCGGCATAGGCGTGAATGCGGGCGTCGCTGGACAAGTGGAGGCAAGGGCCGTCTACGCTCCACTCGACGTCGGAGAGCACCGCGAGCCTCTCGCCCTGCGCGGACGTGTAGGTCACCTCGCCGTCGAGTTCCATCGCGCCGTCCGCGCCGATCGGCGCGCGAAACGTCCACGCCCCCTCGATGCCGAGGCCCTCGGTCTCGCCGCGGGCGCGGACCACGAAGTCCTCGACGGATATCGCGTAGACGACCGCCGCCGGGCATTCACCGCCGTCGCACGCTTCCAGCTCGATATCGAGCTCCCCCCCGATCGTCCCGTCCAGCCGAAACAGTCCGAGCACACCGAGATGGCAGTCATCGAGGTGGAGCTCGACGAACGTGTCGTCGTCCGATTCCACGTCTAGGCAGTCCACGTCCTGCACGACCGCGCGATAGATCTCGGCGACGCCTTGCAACGCGCGCGATCGCGCTTCGTCGGGGTCTAGCTCGGCGAGGGCGTCCGCGGGCTGAAACGGGCCGACGAAGCGGGCGGCGCGCCGATCGCCCTCGAGGCCCAGCGCCGAATGTTCGGCGGCCTGTTCCACGTCCGGCTCGGGCGGCGGCTCGAGCTCCTCCTCGCAGGCGAACACGAACATGCAGGACACGGCGAGGGGCGCGATGACGACGCCGATGTGGCGCCGGGGCCGGGTTCCGCGTCCCCGCCGACCGGGCGGAGCCGCGCTGGTTGCGGTTTGCTCGGCCCCAATCATCGCCGCGGGTTTTGCACGCGCTGTGCCGGTCTCCGTAACGCCAATTCCTCGGTAACTTGGAGCGGTCGCGGGCACCACCCTGGACTTTAGTCTATAGGCTGTCGGCTATCACGGGCAAAACGGGATCGTGCCCTCGTCGCATCCGCCGCACTGCAGCGTCATCTCGAGCTCCCCGCCGGAGCTGTCGGCGAAATCGGCGAACCCACAGGCCACTTGATCGCGCTCGCCCCAGCAGCTTTGCTCGTGCCCCACGATCGCGAGCCAGCGGGCGCCTTCGGCGTCGACATCGACGAGCGGCGGCTCGGCACCGCGCAGGGCCTCGGCGATGTCGCCGGCGCCGGTAGGCTGGTCGACATCGAAAATGCAGCGCTTGGCGAGGATGCACAGAGCTCCATCGTCATCGGTTCCGTACACATCGACGGCCACGACTGAGACCGCGGAGAGCTCGCCGGCGCTGCAGCCCGAATCGTCGAGAGACAGCACGATGTCCCCCTCGGCGGCGCACGCTTGCGCAGCCGCCGCCAGCGCGATCACGGCGGCTCGCGACCACGACGCGGAGCGCGTCGTTCGAGCGCGCCGGGGCTTTGCTTGGGTGCATGACATGAAAGGTCGAACGCCAGTCGCGACTCGCGTACCATACCCGACATGGCGGTGCCGTCTCGACTCGGCCGCTACCGCGTCTTGGAACTCATCGGAGAAGGCGGCCTCGCCGAGGTCTTTCGCGGCGAGGTGCTGGGCGCCGGCGGATTCTCCAAGACCGTCGCGATCAAGCGGATCAAGGAAGAGATCGCTATCGATCCCGCGATCCGAAAAGCGCTGCTTCGCGAAGCGGAGATCGCCCGCGTCCTCGAGCACGGCAATATCGTTCAGATCCTCGATGTAGGGCTCGAGGAGCTCGCCAGCCGCGGCGCGGGGGCGCCCAGCGAGCTCCCCTACCTCGTCCTGGAGTACGTAGACGGCGTAGCCCTGGATAAGCTGCTCGGCGGGACGCGCCGCGCCATCGAGCCCGCAGACGCCGCGGGGATCATGGAACAGGTCGCCTCCGCGCTGTCGTATGCCCACACCGCGACCGGATCGGGTCCCGTGATCCACCGCGACGTGAGCCCGAAAAATATCCTCGTGTCCCAGCGGGGCGTCGTAAAGCTCGCCGATTTCGGGATCGCGCGCGAGCTGCGCGCGCGCTCTACGACCGAGCAGGGGATCGTAAAGGGAACGCCGGGCTATATGGCGCCCGAGCAGCTCCGCGGTGCGCCCGCCGACGAAAAGAGCGATCAGTTCGCCGCCGGCGTCGTCCTCTACGAGCTGCTCGCCGGCGAAAACCCGCTCGGGCGCGCCGCCACCGTGGAGGGCCACGACGAGCTCGCCCGGGCCGGCCTGCCGCCCCTGGATGGCGCGAGCAGCGACCTCGCGGCGATCGCGGTGCGCGCCGCGGCGCCCGATCCCGACGACCGGTTTGCGTCGATGGACGCGCTCGCCGCGGCGATCGAGGCGTGGCGGGTGTCGAACCGGCTCCGGGCGGCCCCCGAGCGGCTCGCAGACGCCGTGCGCGAGGCAAAAGGCGCAGAGCCTGCGTCGCCCGCCGCTCGCGACGCGGTCGCCGACGTCCTCGCCGAGCG
>SLNH01000322.1 GCA_007133195.1 Nannocystineae bacterium
CCACCGCCTGAACGGCCAGTGGGATATTGCCCTTCGAATAGGCGTTGTTGACCCGGATGTCCAGCGGCATCGTGGTGAGAGGGATATAGTCGACCTTCTCGAGGATCGGGATGCGGAGCACCCGCCCACCGCGGAGGGTCTTGTATGCCTTATCGTCCGCCTTACGCCCCGTAATCACCGCCGCCCAGTTGGGGGACACGATCACGATGAGATTTTTGACCGTCGCGATCGCCGCGACGATCAGGAACAGCGCGACGGCGCCCAAAACGATCCCAATTTCCATGATGCGCTACTCCGATCTTCGGGTGAGCTCCTCGGGCGCCTTGTCGACGACGGCCACGCCATCGACCACGTCGATGATGACCACGTGCTCATGGCGCTTGATCTCGCCAGCGGCGCTGGTCGCCGACAGGGTGAAGGCGCTGCCGCGATGGACGAGCTCGATCCGGCCCCTGCCGCCGTGCGGAATACGGACTTCCGTTTTGCCAACGCCACCGATGTACTGATCGGAGGCTTCGGCGATCCCGCTCTCGCTCCGCCGCAGCCAGCCGAAAAACCAGCCGATCGTGCCGCCTCCGAGCACGCCCATGGCGACCGCCGCACCCAGCGTCGGCAGCGCGGCGACGCCCAGCCACGTGAGCGCTACGCCGGTCAGGCCGAAGGCTGCCAGTACGTAAGCCGCCGTCTGCAGCGACAGAAGATGATTCCAGGCGGAGGTGAGTTCGCTCGCGCCAGGATCGACGCCGGTTTCGGCAGAATCCCCGGCCAAACCTCCGCTGTCTCCGTCACCACCCACGCCGAGAAGCCCGATAATGAGGAGTCCTCCACCCAATATCGCTGCAAATAGATAGACGGCGATCATAAAGATTGATGTAGTGCAAAACACTCGCCAAGCCACCCAAGTCCTCAGGAGCTCGGCCAAGTTTCGGCGCCGTCGCGGGTTCAGACGACGATTCGGACTCCGCTGGCGGCGATGAACAGGAATGCGCAGCGGCAACTAAGACGCGCGCTCAAACCGCCCCTGGGGCGCTGCAGCGGATCTCAGTGCTGTGTGATCCCGTCCGGGTCGTTCTCGCCCGGCTGCCTGCGCTGCTCCTCCTTCGCAAGGGGCCCACACCCTTCCTTCGTCGGAACTCTTGGCAGCCGGCCTGCGAACTGCCCCGTCCGGGTGGGCACCTCAACTGAGCTCCGCTAGCGGACGCGGGCGGCCGAGCGCTTCGGCCAAGCGGGCTTGCCGGCTGTGGCGGCAGCCGCCCGCCGATTGGCATGGAGGTAGCGCCGAATCGGCATCGCAACCTTTCACCGAGGAGGCGACCTTGGCACGCATCGCGATGATCTTGGAGACCGGGGGGGGCGTAGCGACCGCCAGCCGAGCCCCCGCGACCGACTCGGCGCGCGGCGATCAGCCCGAGCTTCGAGTGCAGGCGGCGGTGAGGCGTGGTCTACTCGACGCGCCTGCCCCGCGGAGGTCGCAATGTCGCTTTTGAGAGATGTCCCCAAAGCGTTGATGCAGATTTCGAGCTTCGACGACGCCCACTCCTGGATGTCATCCGCGCTCCGCGGCACGCGGGGCCTGATCGTGGTCTTCCCGAATCGCGTGGAGCCGCCGCGCCCGGCGGCGGCTTTGGAGCTCTTCGAGTTCGAGGCCTGCCCTTTTTGCCGCAAGGTCCGCGAGCTCATGACCGAGCTCGATCTCGCCTACGTAAGCCGCGTCTGCGCGAGGGGCAGCGAGCGCAACCGGCGCGAGCTCGAGGCGCGAGGCGGCAAGCGGCAGGTCCCCTACCTCGTGGATCCCAACACCGCGGTCGCGACCTACGAGTCCGAGGACATCATGACCTATCTCGCCACGACCTACGGCCTCGGGCGAAGTGCTCTCGGCAGGATCCTCGCTCCGCTGAATACTGCGAGCGCGACCACCGTCTCGGCGATTCGGCCCCGGGGTCGTCGCGCCCGCCCGGCGGTGCGCGATCGCCCGCAGCCGAGCGAGCTTCTCGTGCTGTACAACATCGAGGCTTCTCCGTTTTGCCGGAAGGTGCGCGAGGCGCTCGCGGCGCTCGACCTCGACTACCGCGTCGAGAACGTGGGCAAAGGAAGCGCCCGCCGCAGCGAGCTCGCCAAACGGGGAGGGACGATCATGGTTCCCTACCTCATCGATCCGAACCGAGGCGTCGCGATGTACGAGTCCGACGAGATCGTCGCCTACCTGGAGGCGGCTTACGGCGGGATGGCCGAGTAAGCCCCGGGCTCGATCCGAAACGTCGCTTCACGCACAAACTGCGTGCCCCGGACGCGCTCGGGTAGTTACTGCGCGAATCGCGAAAGCCGCAATGCCACCCGCTGACTCGCTCGCGCGCCCGAGGCCCCCCCAGTTTGCGATTTATCGCGCACAGACAGCCTGATACGGGCAACGAGCCCCTCCGCCATCGAATGGCAACCGACTTGCAGTCGCCCGCGACATCGAGATCGATGGGGAGAGTCTCGTGTCGTACTTCAACAAGGAGCGCCTCGATCGAGGCCTGAGCACCTATGTCTGGGATCACACCCACTTCCCGGGCGCGATCTCCGAGTATCTCGCCGCCGTCGTTCCCTTCGACAACGAAGACGCCTTCGTCATCGTCGCCGCGGGACGGCCCGATCGCGAGGTCCCGGAGTTCTCCGGGGTGAGGTTCGAGCTCGTCACGGTGGTCCCCTGAGCGAGCGACTCATCGCGCCCTCGCCTCGGGCCTCGTCCGAGGGAGGGCGCGATGCGACTAGACGGCGGGGGCGGCCGCGGCGACACTGACGATCCGCGCGGCGGCGTGCGTCACGTCATCCCGAGCCGCGGCAACTACCTAACAAAGGCCGCGCCGCTCGCCACCGGCGGCGAGCGCGATCCATTCGTCGCCCACCTCCGGCCGCTGATTCGGCATGCGACCGACATCACCATCGTCGCGGCATTCGTCCAGCAAACCGGCCTCGATAGGTTGCGCCCCGCGCTCGAAGACGCGCTTTGTCGCGGTGCGCGCATCTGCGCTGGCGCAGCCTTGGGATCTCCGCCAGCGCGAGTGAATTTGGGAGCGACTCTGTCGTCGAAAGGCGGCAGAATGATCGTCATGACAACGCCTCCACAGAGGCGACGGCTGAGGCGATGAAATCCGAGCTGGGGCTGGCCGACGAGATCGAGGTGATCGCTCCGGGGCGCTTTCTCCGTCCCGCCATCCTCGACGAGCTCACCGCCCCGGAGAGCCCCCGCGCGGGCCGTGAGCCCACCGAGCGCGAAGAGCGGCTGTTGGCGTGTGTGCGCGGCGATGCCGACGAGTGCCCCGGCCCGCTCCTCGCCTACGTGTTCGCCGATCCCGACGAGTTCGTCGAATGCTTTCGAGATCCCCAAGACTGCGACGCCCCGGTGGCGGTCACGAAATTCCTCGATCGCGGCCGGATCGCCGCCGGCACCGCCGTGCGCGAGTGCGAAGGTGATTGTTGCTCCTTTTATCCGAGCCGGGACAATAAGTACAATCTCTCTCTCCTCGAGGTCTGCTTCGGCCACGACGAGGACGAAGGCGTCCCCTATGTTCGCCGCCTCGTCATGGATGCGGATCCCGTCTAGTCCCCGCAGGGAAATCGCCGATAGGGAGAGTCCTTCACTGCGAGTAAGAGTATGCGCACTGGCGAAGTCGGCCCCTTTGTCCGCCTCGCCCAGCCTTTCCGCTGGCGCTGCTTGGTTCCGGGGGCGCCGTAGGTGGATCATTTGGCGGATGTCGATCGTGCGGGTTTGCGTCTTTATCGGTGCGGGATCCGCCCTGGCCCTCGCGGCGGCGGGCTGTCCCCGCTCGAGCTCCGCTTCCGAGTCAGAAACGGCGCCAGCCGAGGCGGCGACGGGGGCGGCCGGCGCCGAGGGCAAAGCGAGCGCGGAAAAGAGAGGTTCTCCCGATGGCGACGACGCCGCGCAACATAGGAGCGGCGTCGAATCGGGCGGCGCGGAGGAGGAGGTGTTCGCCGCCGAGGAGGTGGATGGGGCGTACTGTGAGTCGGATTGGGTCGAGGACAAGGCGTTTTCGAAGGACGTGACCGAGGCCTGCGCCGAGCACTGGGTGCAGTACGGCTACGGCGCGCCCATCGAGCGCGAGGGCACGCTCACGCTGGATCCGCTCCCCGGCGCTCCGATCGCCACGGAGTTTACGCCCGCGGATTTCGAGCGCCTCGCGGAGCGCGTGCGCGAGGTGTGCGGGGAGCGCTGCGAAGCAAAAGACGGTTGGGACGCGGACGAGATCGATTGGCGCATGCTCAGGGCGGCGGAGTATTTCGAGGCGGAGGCGAATAACCTTCGCTCGACGTTTTGCCACGCGCGCATGGAGTCGCTCGAGCCGCTCCTCGAGACCATCCTGGAGGGCAGAGCCGTAAGCGAGGACGATCTCGACGGTTGGAACGCGGTGGCGCTCTGGCAACTTCGAAACGCGGTGTTCGCCCGCCACGGCCGCCCCTTCGAGCACCCCGCGTTACAGGCGCTGTTTTACGAGGGCGAGGGGCTAAACCTCGAGCCCGATCCCGACTACGACGACGACAGGCTAACCGAGATCGATCGCGACAATGTGCGGCGGATCCTCGAGCGCGAGGAGGCGCAACGCCGAGAGCATTCGCGGAAGGGGTCGTAGCGACACGAGCGAGCCACCGCCGCGCCGCGCGCTGCGGCTGCGCGGTTTTCGGCCGGCAGACGGGCATGCCGCGCGGGCGGCCTGTGTGACGTGGTCTCGACTCTGCGGAATTAACGAACCCGACATGGGACTCAAAATGGGTCGTTCGGGGCTGCGCGTCGGGGAGTGTGAGGCCCGTTAAAGCTCGGCGAAGTCTACGGCGAGCCGCTGTAGGACGCTCGGCAATTCCCGGTCCCCGGGGGTGACTCTGGTCCGGGATCGACGCCGAAATGATCGTCGGTGGGATGGGGCGCTCGCCGGCGGCGCGCGTAGCGCGAGACTTGCCGCGCTGCGGTGGTAGCTTGAGAATATGGCGGACCGGCCGCAGGAGCCGAAACGACAGCTCAAGCGCTGGGAGCGCGGCGGCGCCGAGCGCGTCCCCGTAATCCTCGAGAGCTGGACCCGCGCGCGGTTTCTCGCGTCGGCGGTCGTTTTACTCGCGCTGGCGGGGGCGGCGACCTGGCTGTGGCGGCCGGCGGTCGTACTGCTCGCCGTCGTCGCCGTCGTCGCCGCCATCGGGGTCGCGGACATCCTTCAGAGGCGGCGCACGATCCTGCGCAACTTCCCGATCATCGGCCACCTTCGCTACCTCGCCGAGGCGGTGCGGCCGGAGCTTCGGCAGTATTTCGTAGAATCGGATACCGACGGCACGCCGTTTAGCCGCGAAAAGCGCTCGGTCGTGTATCAGCGCGCCAAAGACGTGGTCGACACCCAGGCGTTCGGTACTCGTCACGCGGTCTACGACGTCGGCTACGAGTGGATCTCGCACTCGTTCGCGCCCAGCACCCCGGATCCGGCGACGGCGCGGATCCTGATCGGGAGCGAGCGCTGCGCCAGGCCGTATCATGCATCGATTTTCAACATCTCGGCGATGAGCTACGGCTCGCTCTCCTCTCGCGCCATCCTGGCGCTCAACGAAGGCGCTCGCCGCGGCGGCTTTTTCCACAACACCGGCGAGGGCGGCATCAGCCCGTATCACCTTCGCCCCGGCGGCGACCTGGTCTGGCAGATCGGCACCGGCTATTTCGGCTGCCGCACCGAGGACGGCCATTTCGACCCGGGCAAATTTCGCGACCGGTCCGCGCTCGACGCCGTGAAGATGATCGAGCTCAAGCTGTCCCAAGGGGCCAAGCCGGCGCACGGCGGCATTCTCCCCGGTCATAAGGTGACGCCGGAGATCGCCCGCATTCGCGGGGTCTCGTTCGGCCGCGACGTCGTGTCACCGCCGGCGCATACCGCGTTCGCCGGGCCGTTGGGCCTGCTCGAATTCGTCGCCGAGCTTCGCGAGCTCTCCGGCGGCAAGCCGGTCGGCTTCAAGCTCTGCGTCGGCCATCCGGCCGATGTACTGGCGATCGTGAAGGCGATGCTCGCGACCGATCTCAGCCCCGACTTCATCACCGTCGATGGCGCCGAGGGCGGGACCGGCGCGGCCCCCCTCGAGTTCACGAACTCGGTGGGGATGCCGCTCGACGACGGCCTAACCCTCATCCACAACGCGCTCCGCGGCGCCGGGATTCGCGACCGCGTCGCGCTGATCTCGGCGGGCAAGATCACGACCGGTCTTCATGTGCTGCACCAGCTCGCGCTCGGAGCCGATCTTTGCAATTCGGCGCGCGCGATGATGTTCGCGATCGGTTGCATCCAGGCGCTCAAGTGCAACACGAACGAGTGTCCCACGGGCGTGGCGACGCAGAAGCCCCACCTCGTCAAGGGGCTCGACGTCGAGGATAAGGCCGTGCGAGTCGGCCGCTACCACGCCAAGACGGTCGAGTCGATGCTCGAGCTCGTGGGCGCATCCGGGCTGGCCTCACCCGCGGATCTGCGCCCGCACCACATCTACCGGCGAATTTCGAGCACCGAGGTGCGCCACCTCGGCGAGGTCTACCCGCCGATCCCCGTGGGCTCGCTCCTCGAGGGCGCCGCCCCCGCGCCCTACCAGATGCAATGGGACGCTGCCAGCGCCGAGGACTTCGGCCCGATCGTGGCGGCTCGGCTCGAGGCCTCCGAAGCGCGGGGCTCCCCGTAGCGCGACGACAAGGGTCGCCGTCGAACGTGACTGCTTCGAGCGCCATTTTGCGGCCACCGAAGCGAAGCGGTCCCGGTGATGGCTGGCGGGCGCTGTCCGGGCACCGGGCTTGCAGACGGTTCTGCGTCAACGCTCGGTCGGCTCTCAGCGCTGGTTCAGTCGACGATTCGGACTCCGCTGGCGGCGATGAACAGGAATGCGCAGCACTCGTCGCCGCGCTCCTCGGAAGCGACCGGCATCTCGCCGATTGCCTCGGCCCGCGCGCCTCCGCAATCCGCCTGGGCCTTCGAGTTCGCCTGAGCTGCCCGAGCGTCCGAGCTTCGGGCTCCACGCCAGCCCTTGGCATCCTCCGAGAGCAAACGCCGCGCGGGGGCACGCACGGATGCGCCCCGCGTATCTTCGGCCACCCTACACCGTGTCCCCGAGCTCACAGTTTGTCAGCCTGAGCTCACCTTAGTACACTCTGAACCGACTGCATTGACGTATTCGGCGCGCCCTCGAGCGTCCCGTCTACCCAGCGCACCAGCCGCAAACCGCTTAAGAGTCTTTTACAGGTACAGGCACGCTTGTGGGTGCGGCGGCTAATGGAGATCTTCATGGTCAAGCGACTCGGTGTTCGCGGGGGGACGGTGGCCCTCGCGTTTTTGTTTGTCGTCGCGGGATGCGGCGAGGTAGTGGAAGTCGATCCTGACGCGGGCGAGAGCGAGGACCCTGACGCGGGCGAGAGCGAGGACCCTGACGCGGGCGAGAGCGAGGACCCAGACGCGGGCGGGAGCGAGGACCTCGACGCAAATGGCGCCGATCGGGACGCCGAGAGCGACGCGCCCGATCCGGTCGTTCAGGAAGGGTCCCTCTGTCTGGTCGGCGAGCGATATTGCGACGAGCTCGAGGGCACGACCGTAGATCTTCGGCGATATGACGATTACGTCGAGGCGGATGTCGACATCGGCGACAACGAGGAGTTCGAAGATGGCCGAACGTATACCTTTTGGTGGGTCTTCATGAACGAGCCGGACGAGTGCCCAGCCCACGATGAGGACGATCATTACCTCTGCGGGGCAGAAGCTGTCGATGCCGACGGCGGCGAGCCCATGCGCGCCGGATTCCACTACGGCATCCCCGGCCCCGATGGCGGTTTCGTCTTTAATGAGGGCGAGGACCACTC
>SLNH01000269.1 GCA_007133195.1 Nannocystineae bacterium
GCGGCGCCGGGGCCGCCGCCGCGACAGGTGACGATGCGAGCGGCGACGCGGCGGGCGGCGACGCCGCGGGAAGCGACGCGGCGGGCGGCGACGCCGCGGGAAGTGACGCGGCGGGCGGCGACACGGCGGACGGCGACGATGGGGACGCGGAAGCAGATTCACCCCGTACCGGCGACGAGGGCGGCGCCGATGGCGAGCGATCGGCAGACGTCCGCCGCGTGTACGAGGACGCGATCCGGGACCGGCTTCCCGAGAAGGTCGGCGGCGTGATCGACATGGCCTTCGCCATCCAGGACTTCGGCCATGGCCGCGGCGACCTGGCCGCGCTTTGGCGCGTGGTCCGCCGCGACCCCGACGTGCGCGCGATCTACGAAAACCTCGCTACGCAGTACACGCCGAGGCTCGACTGGTCGGCCTACGCCGGGGGCGTCGCGGAGTCGACCCGCTACGCGGGTACCGCAGCGGGTCTCGAGGCGGATCTCACCGCGCCGCTTTGCCGCTACGTCGGCGGCTCTGTCGACGCCCACTCGTTCACTGATCAGCAGCAGTCGGGCCTCGCCTACGATGGACGAATGACCGGCTGCCTCCCGCTGGGGCCGTTTTCCCTCGAGGTGGGCCTTTTGTCGCAGCGCGCGGCGCGCGTCGGGCTCACTGCGCCGCCAACCTCGCCGGCCGGCCGCTTCGATAGTCTCGGCTTCGAAGGCCGTCTGCGCGCGTTTCGATGGCTCGAGCCGACGTGGGAAGTCGCCGCCATCCCGGTCGACGTCACCTTCGCGCGGTACTCGCCCGCGGCCTTCGCCGAGCTCACCCAGTATTCGGTGTCGGCGGCGGCTGCGCGCTACGTCCGCTACGCCGCCGGCCGCGCCGGGGCCGATCGCGTCATCGAGGTCATCCCGATCGAGGTGAGCGGCATGGAAGATCGAGAGGGCGTTACGCAAAGCGCCTCGGTGCGCGAGATCGGGTTTCTCCGCGTGCGCGGCGCGCGGCTTAGCGATCGCGCGTATCTCGACGGGTGGGCGTCGGTTCAAAACGGACGCATCGTCTCCGGCACAGGCGGCGGCGACGCGCACGCCGACATCGCGCGCGCCGGCGTCGACACCGAGGTTCATCTGCTCCTCGATGACGATTTTCGCGCGGGCTTGCGCTACCGGCGCCGGGTTCTCCCCGACTTCGAGCGCCGGCTTTTGGCCGAGGATCGGCTCTCGGCGACGGTCCGCCGCCGGCTCGGCGACCACCACGCGTCGGCCGCCGGCTTCGCCGCCCTAACCCGGTCGGTCGCCGCGCCGCCCGGCGCATCCGACCTCGGCACGGAACCCACCTTCGGCGCGCGGCTCGGCCTCGGGCTCGCGCTCGGCGGCCCCGCGCATCTCGCCCTGCGCGGGGAGGCAGCGCGCTCGTTCTATCCCGAACCGGCCGGGGCCGTGTCCCTCGACCCCGCGTTCGACGTGCGGATGACCGCGGCCGTCACGGCGGCGTTCGCGTCGTATCGACAGTAGCGCCGCCTTGTCGGCAGTCGCGATCGCCCTGCCGAGCGACCGCCGGAGGGCTGAAGTGAAAGCGCACCGGACCGAAGAAGTCACCGACCTGCGGCGTCGAGCCGGCGGCCGCGACCATGTGGGTCGGCTTGTGGCTCCGAGGGCCGTGCGCTCGCTTCGCCATTTCCTCCATCGAAGAGTCACCCACAGGGCGCAACGAGTGGCCGCGTTCGAGCGCGCATGCGGAAACCCGCAGCGTGTGAGCGGGTGAGGGCGTTAAGGAATGCGCCGCGCGGAGAGAGCATAAGTCGCCGCATTCGTTTTGCGGCTCAGTCCGCGCCTAGAAAGTGGGGAGCTGTTGCCCGGATTACTTTCTCCCCGCTGCCACAGCTTGTTACGGTGAACGTCGGTGATCGGGACGAAGCTCGGCAGCTACGTGGTCGTGAAAGCGCTCGGCGAGGACGGGATGGGGACCGACTATCTGGCGGAGCACGAGCTTCTCGGGCGCAAGGCGGCTGTGAAGGTTTTGCGCCCCGAGCTGTCTCGCCATAAGGAGGTGGTCGAGCGATTTTTCAACGAGGCGCGCGCGGCGACGCAAATCCAGCACGGGGGGATCGTCGATGTCTTTGACTTCGGCTTCGCCGACGGGGGCGCGTATCTAATTATGGAGTATCTGGACGGCGAGAGCCTCGCCGACCGGATGGGGCGCCTCGGGCAGATGGAGGTCACGCACGAGGACGACTCCTCGTCCGCTGCCCTGACGAGGGAGCGTGATCGTCAGCAGCCGCCGCGGGATCGGAATCGCCAGCCGCGCCGGGTGATTCAGCTGAGCGATCTCACGACGGTCCGGCCCAAGAACCGGCGCCCGCCGAGGTCGAGCGGGTCGAACAACACAGACGAGCGAAACGAACCGGCGCGGCCGAACAGGACGACAAAGACGATTTCATCCTTTCGAGGCGTGGCGATGATCGCGCTCGAGCGTGGCGAATAGGGAGTTGGAGCTTCGCGAGGTGAAGAGTAAGCGAGTTTCCTTTTGGGTGATCGTCTTTGGGTGTGTGGCCACCCCTATGCCCATCCATGCAGGCGCCGAGGAGAGCGCGAAGGCGGCATTTTTCGAGGGACGTGAGCGGATGGACGAGGGGGACTACGAGGCGGCGTGCGAGGCGTTTTCGGAGAGTCAGCGGCTCGATCCGGCGCCGGGCACGCTTTTGAACCTCGCGCTATGCGAGGAGCGCCGCGAACGGCTTGCTACGGCGCATGCGACGTACAAAGCGGCCGCCGAGCTGGCTGCGGCCGAAGGCGATGAAGCTCGGGAGGCGACCGGGTACGATTTCGCCGAACGTCTCGAGCCTCGGCTGTCCTATCTGGAACTCGAACTCGAAGGTGAGGCGCCGCCCGGACTCGAAATGGAGGCGAAGGGGGGCGATTTTACCCTCTCGTTGGACGAGGCCACGCCGGTCGATCCGGGTGATTATCGGCTTGAGGCGGTCGCGCCTGGCTATCGCCGGTGGTCAAAGCGGGTTGAGATCGAGGAAGAAGGTACCACCGAGCTCGTGCATATCCCCGAGGTGAAGGAGCTCGGACTCCATCTCGCACCTGACGACTTCGGTACCATTGACGCGACGCCCGGCGCGGGCGAAGACAGCGTGGGGCCCGTCGGGGCGGGCCCAGCTTTCTCGGAGCACCTTTTGAGGGCGCGCGGCCCGAGCGAAGCCGACACCTCCGCCCCAGGCGCTCGGGGCGCCGAGCGGCTCCGCATCGCCGGACTCACGACCTTGGGCATCGGCCTGGCGACCACCGGAACCGGGCTCGGGTTTGGCATTCGCGCGCGCCTGCAGTGGCAGCGCGCGGAGGAACACTGCGATGACGATCTGGTGTGCACGCCGCGCGGCGGCGAGTTCGCAGACAGCGCGGATACGGCCGCGAACGTGGCGAACGTCCTCGTCGGCGCAGGCGCGGCGCTTACGTTTGCGGGGTTTTTTATGTGGGGAAACTCGCCCACGGCTGACGGCGGCGCAAAACCGTCGTCGTCGGCGGCGCGGCTTTCGCCCGCCCTCGGGGCCGAGCGAGCCGGCCTTTCGCTCGAGGGAACCTTCTAAGAGTCGCGCTTGGTCATGCCAGCTCGAACCTGCGTTATCCCCGCGGCGCTCGTCCTCCTCGGGGCCTCGTGCCACGACGTCCTCGGCATCGAGGACGTCAGGGTGGAGGGCGCCGCGGATGCCGACGGAATAAACCCGGGTGAGAGCGGGGATGCGGACCCGGGAAGCGGTGCGCAGCTCGCGATCGAGCCGGAATGGCAGGAACTCGGCGTAGCGGACTCCACGACGCTCACGGCGACCTACGTCGCACCCTCGGGCGCATCGCACGATGTTACTGACCAGGCGAGTTGGTCGTCGAGCGACACGGAGACCGTCACGGTCTGGATGGGGCCCGGCGGCGAGGCGTTCGCCTCCGGCGCAAGCGCTGGCGAAGCGACCATCCAGGCTCGTTATGAGGGGCTCTCAGCAGGGGCGGACATCGTCGTGAGGAGCGACCTCGACGCTGTAACGTGGGTATCTTTGCCCAGCGGGACGTTCGAGATGGGCTCCGACGACGACCAGGCATTCGGCGACGAGCAGCCGGTGCGCGAGGTGACGCTGTCGGCGTTCGCGCTGGCCGAGACCGAGACGACGGTGGCGCAGTACGAGGTTTGCGTGGACCAGGGCGCCTGCGAAGAGCCGGCGCGCGATTACGACAATAACGAAGCCTACAACTGGGGCGCGCCCGACCGGCACGATCATCCGATTAACGGCGTAACCTGGTTCCAGGCTCAAAACTTTTGCGAGTCCGCCGGCTGGCGGCTGCCCACGGAGGCGGAGCGGGAGTACGCCGCGACGAGCGGCGGGCTAGACCGGAGGTACCCGTGGGGAGATGAAGAGGCGAGCTGCGAACGGGCGGTCATGGACGACAGCGGCGAAGGTTGCGGCGAGGGCGGCACGTGGCCGGTTTGTTCGAAGCCGGAGGGCCACAGCGAGCAGGGCATCTGTGATCTCGCGGGCAATGTGTGGGAGTGGGTTTACGACTGGTACGGCGACTACCCGTCGGAGTCCCAGGTGGACCCGACGGGGCCTGAGGAAGGCTCGGATCGCGTTCGTCGCGGCGGAAGCTGGAACCTCGGCGCGCGGCTTTTGCGCGCCCCGTTCCGGGTTAGGTTGGCGCCGTCGGAGGAGAGCGTGAGCCTCGGGTTTCGCTGCGCCCGGCCGCTCTGAGCCCCTGTTCCCTCGCGACCGTGGATGGTCGTTTGCCCCGTCCGTGCATCCCGCACCTGGGAAGTTCGGCGCTCGCGGCTCCCTCCGCATGACGAGGGCAGCTTGCATTGTGCGGATCTCCGCATCGCGGTTTTTACGTAGCGGGTTTCCGTGACCAATTCAGCGTGTGACGCGGTTGCGTGTTGTCTTACATTCTATACGGTTGACGTGCTAACGAGCGCTCCTGTATTAGGAGGGCCACGACGACTAGAGGAGAACTGCTGAGCTGTGCGCGGGCAGTCCTCGGCGCCGGAGAGGCAATGCCTGGCGCAGACTTCGAACGATGGAGCGGATATCTCGTGGGAACTATGATGCAAAAGCAGTGGTGGTGGACCGCTTTGGCGCTCGGCGCGCTCGTGGCGGGAGGCTGTAGTGACGACCCCGGCGAGCTGACCCCAGACGCCGGGGAGACAACAGATCCGGACGCGGATCACGATGAAGACGGGGAGGCCGACCTGTCGATCACGCCGGTGCAGCGGGATTACGGCACGGTGGCCCAGGGGGATGAGAGCAGCCCAACCGACTTCGTCGTCACGAACGACGGCGACGGAGACAGCGGCGACGTGGCGATCACTCTGGGCGGCGACTCGTTCGCGCTCGACAGCGACGACTGCACCGACGCGTCCCTCGCTCCCGGTGGGTCCTGCACGGTCGCTGTGGTATTTCAGCCCACTGACTTCGGCGACCACAGCGGCGACCTCACGGCGACCGCCGACCCGGGCGGCAGTGCCGCGGCCACCCTCGAGGGGGAGGGCGGCGCCCCCGGCGAGCTCTCGATCGCGCCCACCCCCCACGATTTCGGAGGAGTGGTGAGCGATGAGACCAGCGCCGAGCAGACGTTTGTCGTCGAAAACACCGGCGACCTCGAGACGGGCGAGATCGGCGTCACCATCGGCGGCGCCGAGCCCACGCAGTTCTCGGTCGTCACCGACACCTGCGACGGCGAGACTCTCGAAGCCGACGGTAGCTGCGACGTGGTCGCGGTGTTCGAGCCGAGCTCCGCGGGGGCGAAGACGGCCTCACTCGACGTGAGCGCCTCACCGGGCGGCAGCGCGAGCGCCGTGCTCGAAGGCGACGGGCTCGCGCCGGCGTCGCTTTCCATCGATCCGACCGACAGGAATTTCGGCAGCATCGTCACAGGGAGCGAGAGCGCGCCGACCACGTTCACGGTGACGAACGACGGCGACGTCGCCTCCTCTGAGATTTCGGTGGCTATCGATGACGACGATCTTTCGCAATTCAACGTCGTCTCGGATGACTGCGGTGGCAATCCGCTCGACGCGAGCGCGAGCTGTGAAGTCGAGGTTGCCTTTGCGCCCACCGAGACGGGCGAGAAGAATGCCATCCTCGACGTGAGCGCCACGGAAGGCGGCTCCGACGACAGCTTCTTAACCGGCGAGGGAATCGCGGAGGGAGAGCTCGCGGTTCAGACCGGGGCCGATGACTTCGACGACACGGTGGTGGATGAAACGAGCGCGAGCCAGACTGTCGTTATCGAAAACGACGGCGACAGCGCCACCGGGGAGCTGTCGACGGAGCTGGTGGGCTCGAACCCGAATGACTTCGACATCGTAGACGGCGGCGACCAGTGCGCGGGTGATGAGCTCGATGGCGGCGAGACCTGCGCCGTCGAGGTCGTGTTTGCGCCGGAGGCGGCCGGCGGCCGCTCTGCCTCTTTGGAGGTCACGGCGGAGCCGGGCGGAAGCGTGTCCGTGAGCCTGAACGGCACCGGTCTCGACGACGCCGAGCTCGAGTTCGACGCGTCGAGCAGGTTTTTTGGCTCGGTCGCGACGAATGACAATCAGGACGAGAGCTTCACGCTCGAAAATGCGGGCGCGCGCGAAAGCGGTGAGCTCGACCTGTCGATCGTCGGCGACGACGATGAAGACTTCGACATCCACGCCACCGATTGCGGAACCAGCCTTGCGGGCGGGCAGACCTGCGAGGTCACCGTGCGGTTCGCGCCGGGCTCCACGGGTACAAAGACCGCTACCCTAGAAGCCGAGGCGGAGCCGGGCGGGCTCACCACGGTGAGCCTCGAAGGCGACGCCATCGAGCCCGGGGCGCTCGTGTTCGACGACGCGAGCCTGGACTTCGGCGAGGTGGTCGAGGGTGAGACCGAGGCGGCGTCTATGGTCGTCCGCAACGAAGGGGAGGAGGAGACGACCGCGATCTCCACCGAGATCGTGGGCGGTGGTGCTCCGGCCTTCACCATCCTCGACGACGACTGCGTGGGCGAAACCCTCGGCGAGGACGAGACCTGCTCTGTGGAGGTCGAGTTCGGCGCGGCGGAAGCGGGCAGCTTCGAGGCAGACCTCGAGGTGAGCGCCGACGTCGGCGGCACGATTTTCGGCGCGCTCACTGGCACCGCGCTCGCCCGCATCGAGATCGACCCGGCCGACCACGACTACGGTGAGCACAAGCCAGGCAACACGGCGACCAAGACGTTCAGCGTCGCGAACCGCGCCGACCAGCGGACGCTCGCGACTGACCTGGCGGACAACACCAGGGACTTTGCGATCGTAAATGACAGCTGCGATGGCGTCACCGTGGGCGCAGGCGGCGGCTGCAGCGTGCAGGTGCAGTTCGAGGCGCCCGACGATCTCGACGAGGTCGATCCGGCGGTCTTGGAGGTTTTCTCGCAAGACGACGACGCGGCGGCCAGCGCGGGGCTCGAGGGCTCCGTGCTCGGACCGATCGAGATCGACCCGGCGCCCCACGATTACGGCAATGTGGTCACCGGTGAGGACGCGACGCAGACCTTCACGGTGGAAAACGACGGCGCCAACGAAGTCGGGCCGATCACGACGGAGCTCGACACCGCCGACGACTTCGCTGTCACCAGTGACGAGTGCGTGGGCCAGCCCATCGACCCCGGCGCGGACTGCGAAATCGACGTGAAGTTCTACCCGCTGCGCGAGGGCACCCACGTGGGCGCTCTCATCGTGCGCGACGATACCACCGACGACGAGTTCGTCGCCGAGATCGAGGGGCGCGGCGCCGAGGCCGCGAACCTCGTCATCGCCCCCACGGCGTTCGATTACGGCGAGGTGATCGTCACGCGGAGCGAAGGCACCACCTTTACGGTGACCAACGA
>SLNH01000241.1 GCA_007133195.1 Nannocystineae bacterium
CCTGCGCCTCGGCGGCCGGCGAGCTGGCTCCGCACGCGGGCGCGGCCCCGGCGGCCAGCGCGGCCCCGAACAGCGCCGGCAAACCGGGTTGGGTCATCCCAGCACGCTCGCGAGGGCCGTCGTTACCCGGTCTGTGTCTGCCGGCGTACCCACGGAGATCCGCAGATGCCGCGATAGACCGAACGGCTCGAGCGGCCGCACGATGACGCCGCGCCTTAAGAGCGCGTCGTAGACGTCCCAGGCGTCGCGGCCCACATCGACCATCACGAAGTTCGCGAGTGACGAGTAGGCGGTAAGCCCGAGGCTATCGGCCGCCTCGCGAATCGCCGAAATGCTGTGCTCGGCCGCCTCCTGGGAGCGCGCGATGTGCTCGCGATCCTCGATCGCCGCGAGCGCTGCGGCCTGGGCGACGCTATTGACGTTGAACGGACGCCGCACCCGATTGATGCGCTCGACGATGCGCCTGTCGGCGACGCCGTAGCCCACGCGCAGGCCCGACAGACCGTAGATCTTGGAAAACGTCCTGAGCGTCACCACGAGGGGCTGGTCCGCGGTGCGGTAGTCCTGCGAGCTCGGGTATTCGGGATCGCGGGGCGCGGCGTACTCGTGGTAGGCCTCGTCCACGACGAGCAGCGCGTGGGCGGGCTTCGCCGCCAGCACCCGCTCGAGCTCTTGCCGCGTGACGTGGGCGCCGGTCGGGTTGTTCGGGTTGGCCAGAAAAATGATCTTCGTGCGGGGCGACATGGCGGCGATGAGCGCGTCGATGTCGCATCGAAACGAGTCGGTGACGTCGGTCTCGACGAGATCCACCCCGAGTGACTTGGCGGCGAGGCGGTAGCTCAAAAAGGCGTACTTGTGCGTCAGCACTTCGTCGCGGCCCGGCTGACAGAACGTGTTGACGAGGAGGTAGATGAGCTCGTTCGAGCCGCCGCCGAGCACGAGCTCGTCGGGATCGACGCCGCGCTCCTCTGCGAGCGCCCGGCGGAGCGTATACGTGCCGGCGTCGGGATAGTAGTGCGCCCCCGCGAGCGCGCGCTCGGCGGCCGCCACCGCCCGCGGCGCCGGCCCCATCGGATTTTCGTTCGAGGCGATCTTGATCGCGCCCGTGATCCCGAGTTCGCGCTCGAGCTCCTCGACGGGCTTGCCGGGCTGGTAGGGGGTCAGGTCGCGGATGTACTCGGGCGTTAGCGCGTCGAAGTCTATCGTCATGCCCAATCTGCCTTGCGGTAGGATCCGAGGATCTTGAACAGGTCACAAACCTCACTGATGCGCGCGAGGGCGCGCTCGATTTCTGGCGCGTCCTCGTGGCCGTCGAGATCCAGGAAAAACACGTACTCCCAGGGACGCCGCCGCGACGGCCGGCTCTCGATCTTGGTGAGGTTGACGCCGGCCTCCGACAGGGGCTTTAGCACCTCGTAAAGCGCGCCGGGCTCGTCGGCGGGCAAAACCAGGAGCACCGAGGTCCGGTCGCTGCCGCCGCCGGCGGGCGGCGGCCCGCCCTCTTTGCCGAGCACGAGAAAGCGCGTGACGTTGTGCGGCACGTCTTGCAGCTGGCGCCTCAAGACGGCGAGCCCGTACAGCCGGCTCGCCAGCTCGGCGGCGACGGCAGCGCCGGCCGCGTCGGAGTTCGCGGCGCGGGCGGCCTCCGAGGTCGAGGAGGTCTCCACCCGCGTGGCCTGGGGCAGGTTTTGCGCGATCCAGCGCCGGCACTGCGACAGCGCCTGCGGATGCGAGTACACGCGCTCGATGGCTGCTTCGCCGACCTCGGGCCGGGCGAGCAGGCAGTGGTTTACGTCCACACCGATCTCGGCGCAGATGCGCAGATCGCTGTCCACGAACGAATCGAGGGTGTGGCTCACGATTCCTTCGGTGGAGTTTTCCACCGGCACGACGCCGTAGTCGGCGACCCCCCGCTCCACCTCCTCGAACACCGCGGAGATCGAACCGCACGGGACCGCCTGGGCCGAGGTGCCGAAGTGCCGCTTGACCGCCTGGTGCGTAAAGGTGGCCTCCGGCCCGAGGTAGCTCACCCGAACGCCCTCCTCCAAACTCAGGCAGGCGCTTATCACCTCCTGAAACACGGGGCGAATCGCCGACTTCGGGAACGGGCCGGCGCTCTGGCCCTGCAGGCGATCGATGATGGCGCGCTCCCGACTCGGCACGTAAAATGTGGCCCCGGCCCCCTGTTTTTGCTTCGCCACTTCCTTGGCGAGTCGAGCCCGGCGGTTTAGCAGTTCGAGCAGCTTGTCGTCGATCTCGTCGATCGCCGTCCGCAGGGGCGACAGGGGATCGTCTTCGGCAGCCATTGGCGCGGGAGTCTACTACATCGAATGCACTGTCCACCTAGAGCCCCTCTCGAAAATCTCCCATCGCCGGGCGCGCGATCCGCCGCCGCGAGCGGCGTTACCTCGCACCGCTCGGGCGGGGCGACCGCAGCATTGCAGCAGGCCGGAATCGTTCGAAACCGCAAGGCTCCTCAGGCACGGGCGCCCGGCTGGCGGCGCGCCCCTCGCGCCGGGCGCGGTTCGCGATGCGAGATGGGCACTGGTTTCTCGGCGGCCTCTTGCCCTGTATCCTCCCCCGGGATGCGAGCGGCGCGCGCCGGCCATGACCGCCCGCACGGGGCGGCCTTCGCCGTTCTGTAACGCTGTTCGCGCTTCGACGTAATGAGTTGAGATGGCTCACCGCGCCCCCCGAATCGCACTCGCCGCCGTCGTCTTGCTCGCCGTCGTCTTCGCCGCTGGGGACGCGATGGCGTCTACGGACCTCGGGTTCGAAGATCATCTCGATCGAGGCTGGCTGTGGGTGCACCTGGCCGCGTTCGGGTTCGGCGTCCTCACGTCGCTCACCCCTTGCGTCTACCCGATGATTCCCATCGTCGTGGGCGTGTTCGGTGCTCGCGAGGTTCCTTCGCGCCTGCGCGGGTTCAGCCTGGGGCTCACGTACGTCCTCGGGATGGGCCTCACGTTCGCGACGCTCGGGGTGATCTTCGCCGCCGCCGGGGGCCGAGCGCCCAACGCGCTTTTGGCCAACCCCTGGGTGGTGGGCCCGATGGTGGCCCTTTACGTGGCCCTCGCGGCGTCGATGTTCGGCGCCTTCGAGCTCAGGCTGCCCTACTCCGTCCAGGCCCGCCTCGGCCAGGTGGGCGGCAAGGGTTACTCCGGCGCCGGCGCGATGGGTCTCGTCGGCGGACTCACCGCGGCGCCGTGCACCGGTCCGTTTCTCGTGGGCCTGATCGGCGTCATCGCGGCGACCGGCAACCTCGTCGCCGGCTTCACCGTCATGTTCGCCTACGCCCTGGGCATCGGCGTCCTGTTTTTGTTCCTCGCCGCGTTCGCGATCTCCCTGCCCAAGAGCGGACGGTGGATGGAGTGGGTGAAAAGCGGCGGCGGCGTCGCGCTGTTGGTGGTCGGCGCCTACTTCTTGCGCCCGATCGTCCCGGCGATCCGGGACTTCGGCTCGAGCAGCGCGGCGTTTTTCTGGGGCATGCTCGCGCTCGCCGCCCTCGGCCTGGTCGGCGGCGCCCTGAACCTGTCGTTTCGCGACGAGTGGCCGAAAAAGCTGCGCAAGGCGCTCGGCGTCACCCTGGCCGTCGTCGGGCTCACGGGCGTGCTCAACTCGGTGCTAACGCCGGAACAGGCGCTGCCCTGGTACGACGACGAGGCGGAGGCGTTCGCCGAAGCGAAGGAAAGCGATCGCGGCGTGATGGTGGACTTTTACGCCGACTGGTGCCTGCCGTGCATCGAGCTCGAGAGAATCTTCGGCAGGCCCCACGTAGGGGACAAGATCCTCGCGGACTTCGTCCCGCTGAAGTTCGACGTCACCGGCCAGTCCCAGGCGGACCTCGAGCAGCAGGAGCGCTACGCGGTGCGCGGTCTCCCCTCCGTGATCTTCCTCGACGCGAGCGGCAACGAGCTCGATAGGATCACCGCCGACAACCCGTCCGAGAGCGACGTCCTCGACTTCCTCGAATCCCTGCCGCCCCCAAGCGATGCCGAGGGCGCTCGCGCCGCTCGCTGACTTGGATCAAAACCCGAGTCGCGCGCGGAAGTTCAAAAGGGCGGCGGCGCGCACGCTTTGATAGTGCGTATCGTCCTCGTTTGCGAACGCGTCGTCGCCGCTCTTGAACAAGTAGCCGGCCTCGATCGGCAGCTCGAGCCCGATCGACAGCTCCTCGGTGAGCCGGTAGCCGCCGCCCAAGCTGAGCCTGCCCATGAACCCTCGGTCGGTCACCTGCCGGTTGGACAGCGGCGGCTCGACCTGCTGCCCCGTCCCCACGCCCAGCCCCAAACCGATGCCAATCTCGCCGTAGTAGGCGTGATACCCGCCTTTGGGCACCCCGCCGTCCCCCTGGGTCATCCCCTTGCGCTCGTCGCCGAGCCCGAAATCCACACCCAAACCGGCCATGAACTGCGTCCATGTCCCCTGCAGGCCGCTCGCTGACACGAGCTGGTTGTGCTCGATCCAGGCCCGCGCGAACAGGATCTCGATCCCGGCCCGAGCCCCGTAGGCCGGACCGGCGGCGCCCTCGGAAAACGCGTCGTCTCGCTGAGCCCCGCCCACGCCGCGGCCGTCGGCGTAGCCCGCCTGGATCTGCGCGCTGGCCGAGATCTTGTCGGCGGCCGCTCCTCCGGCGTAGGTCAGTCCCAAAATCCAGATGCTCGCGGCGAGCCCGATACGTCTCATACACATCTCCTCGGGTTTGGCCCAGCGTATCACTTACAGACCCGCCGGTTTCGTGATCGCCCTCGCAGCGCGCTCCGCCTGCCGCGCGCGCAGGTCCCGTCCCACGAGCCCCAGGCCGTGGCCGGCGCCACCGCCCCAGTTGGGCCAGCGCTAGACGAGTCTCGAGCTTCGTTCGGCCCGAGATCGACTAAAGCGGCCGCCGCGCGCGCCTTGTGCCGACGAGGAAAGCCCCACGTGCTGACGTCGCCCGGCGCTTCCGTTAGGCTACTCGGCGTGGCGGAACTCGTGATCGGCGCACGCCGCTCTCGGACCAAGACCGCGGTTCGAAGCGCGATCGCAGCTGTCCTCGTCGTCGTGACGCTCGCGGCCGCGGCGGCGTTCGGGTTCGGGCGGCTCGTGGCCTACCCGACGCCGCCTTCCGCCCCAATGCCTGACACCGCCAGGGCGCAAGGCGACGGCGAGGGCATCGCCGGACTCGTTTACGGCGACTCGTCCATGGAGTATGTGGGCGATCTCGCCGTCTTGCGCCTCCGGGGTGACCCGCTGGCGCTCGGGGAGGCCCGCGGCGCGCTCGCCGGGGCCGACCTCGCCACCGGGACCCGTCCGTTTTTGGAGCCCCTCGAGCGGGCGGCGGCCGGAGGCGGCGTGCTCACCGGCCCGCTTGATCCGCTCAGGACGCGGTGGCGCTACCGGAACCTCGGCGACGCCATGCCCGAGCCGCGGCGAATCGAGCTAGCCGGCGCCGCACAAGCCGCAGGTGCCGCGCCGGGAGACGCGCCCGGATATACCGATCTCCTGCGCGCACAGGCGAGCCTCGACGTCGGCGAGCCCGCGCGGCGGACCGGCTCGTCGTTTCGCTGGGTCGGGCGCGGACTGAGCTTCGCGACAGAAATCGAGACCCCGTTTCGCGACCGCCTCGTCGTCGGTCGCCAGTTCGAAGCGCCGGGCGCGAGCGACGGCGGCGCGGCCGCGGCGGCCCTTCGCACCGTGGAGTTCGTGCGCGGGGACGGCGCCATCCCGTACGCGAGCGTCGGCTGGCCCGGGCTCGTCGGCGTGGTCTCTGGCCAAAATGCCGAGGGCATCGCGATCATGGTGCACCCGGCCGAGACCGCAGACGTCGATGTGTCCGAACACAGAATTCCGGCCCCGCTTCTCGCGCGCGAGGTCCTCGAGCGCGCGCGCGATCTGAGCGAGGCCGTCGAGATCCTGTCCGACAAAGAGCCCCTCGCGGCGGCGTCGTTCTTGGTTGCCGACGGCCGCGCGGGCCGGTTTGCCGTCGTGGAGCGGTCACCGAGCTCCATCGCCGTTCGCCGCAGCCCGGATGAGCGAGCGGTCACCGGCGTGCTCCAGGCCGACCGCTTCGAGGACGATGCCGAGAACGACCGAGCCGCCCGCACGCTCCCCGAGCCGAAGCGAGCCGAGCGCGTGGACGGGCTTTTGGCCGGCGGCCCGCTCGCGTCGGTCGCCGGTGTCGCCGCCGCCCTGCGCGGCGAGCTCCCCGGGACTTCGCCGCTCCCGCCGGGACACCGCGGCGCCATCGACGACGCCGGCGCGGCGCATAGCGCGATCTTCGACGTCACGGCGATGGCGCTTTACGTGTCCGAGGGACCCGGAGCGATGGGGCGATTTCGCGCCTTCGATCTGCGCGACGAGCTCGGCGGATCGGGGCCGCGCTTTGCCCCGCTGTCGCCGATTCCCCCCGCGGGCGATGACGACCGGCTGGCCGACGCCAAGGCCGTGATCGCCGCGCGCGCCGAGCTCCGCCGGGCGCGCGACGCGCAGGCGGGCGGGCGCGACGACGACGCATGGGCCCACATCCAGCGCGCCTTGGCCCGCGCTCCCGATCTCCCGGAGGCGCTGGCGCTCGCCGGGGATCACGCCGGCGCCACCGGGCTCGAAGCCCAGGCCGAGGCGCTCTACCGCCGCTACCTCGAGATCGGAGCCGATTCTCCGCGAAAACGCGATGCCATCCGCGCCCGCCTGGAAACCTACTAAAGGCCCGGGGCAGCGCGCGGTGATCGCCTGCGCCCCGGTCACAAAGCGCGACCCTCGGCGCCGCTCGCGTCCACCCTGCTTTGCCGGGCCGAACGGCGGAGCTCGGCGCGCGCGGCGCATCGCGGGTGATCCGGCGCCTCCCGGTTCGCGCGGCGCGCCGCTCGTCACTAGGATACCCCCATGAGCGAGGGAGACCCCCGCGAGGGCACGCTCCTCGGCGAGCGGTATCGGATCGGCGAGCGCATCGCGTCGGGCGGCATGGGCGCCGTGCATCGCGCCGTCCAGGTCGCCCTCGACCGGGACGTGGCGGTCAAGTTCCTCCACAACTGGATGGCCTTCGACATTCGGGCGAGGCGCAGGTTCGAGGTCGAGGCGCAGGCGATGGCCAAGCTCCGGCACCCCCACTGCGCCCAGGTCCTGGATTTCGGCCTCGACGGCGAAACGCCCTACTTGGTCATGGAGCTCGTCGAAGGCGAAACGCTCGGCGAGATCCTGCGGGCCGGCCCGGTCTCCCCTGCCCGCGCCGCGGCGATCGGCCGGCAGGCGCTGTCGGCGCTGGCGCACGCCCACGAGCTCGGCATCACCCACCGGGACATCAAGCCCGACAACCTCATCATCGGTGAAGCCACCGCCGTGGGCGATCACGCCCGGATCCTCGATTTCGGCATCGCGCGCCTCAAGGAAGACGGGGGCGCGCTCACGGCGGGGAGGGCCATCGGCACGCCCAAGTACATGGCGCCCGAGCAGGCGACCGGTGAGGCGACCGACGCCCGGACGGACCTGTACTCCATGGGGATCGTCCTTTACGAGATGGTGGCCGGCGAGCCGCCGTTCGCCGCGGACGAGACCGTGGAGCTCCTCCGCATGCACCGGGAGGCGCCCCCGCCCCGGATCGCGGACAAGGCGCCCGGCGTCCACGTATCGCCGGAGCTCGAAGCGGTGCTCGCCCGCGCGCTCGCCAAAGCCCCGGACGACCGGTTCGAAGACGCGCGCGCGTTCGCCGGGGCGCTTGGGGCATGTCCCGAGTCCGCGGTGAGCGGCCCCGTTTACGCGGCCCCGCGCCCGCCCACCGGCGCGAGCGCCCCGCATGCGGCGGCCGGCGGTGGCGCCGTCGCGTACGAGCGCCCGCTCACCGACGAG
>SLNH01000426.1 GCA_007133195.1 Nannocystineae bacterium
AACACGTAGGGCGGGCCCTCGCCGAGGTGCCCGCCCGGTCGCGCATCGCGCGGCGCCGCGGCGCTGATCTCGTCTACTCGACGATCGTGCCGGGGACGCCGACCCACTCGAGCCCGATGGACAGGGCGTCGTTCGTCCCATCGTCACTTGTGTCAAGGTCGGCCTCGGGAGGCAGGAGCGTCGGAATGCCGACGGTGCAAGCAATGCTGTCCTGACTACCCAAGACCGCACAAATATCGTCCTCTTCACAGGTATGTCCGTCGCCGTCTCCGTCGTCGCCCTCCGGTTCTCTACAGTCGGAACTCCAGTCAGCAGGACCGTCCTGGACAAAGACTGGATCATCGCCGACCCCGAGGCATTGACACGTGTCAGACTCCAAAAAGTCGTTTAAAGCCTCAAAGAGGTCGTCGACGAGCAAGTAAGCGGAAAGCTCACCATTATCGAGTTGGATCCCACCATTGGAGAAACTCGCATCCGCCCGAAGCTCGGTGTCGCGCAGATCGAGAGTGAGCGCATCCTCGCCGACCCCGACTGCCAGCGTAATGTTCGTGGGCCCGGCCTGTAGCTCGCCGTCCTGGAGGACCGCGTCCTCGAACACGACCTGAGGATTTCCTTGGTCGTCGAAGGATACGTCCTCGATCTCGAATTCGCCGTCGCCGGCCTTGGCATCCTCATAGATCGTGCCCTCGGCAAACGCGCCTAGATAGGCCTCGATGTCGTAGGTCGCGCCTTCCTCGCTCACGCCCAAGTGGTTCATAAGGATCACAAGGTTGCCATCTTGAATCTGGTTTTCGATGCCTTCCTCGAGGTCGACTCCGCCTAGGCTCAGCAGGTCCGCGAGCTCGGCGTAGGCGTTGTCGATCTCACCGGGGTTGTCGGAGATCTCGCCGAAGTCCTTGCAGCATCGCCATTCGTCGTCCTCCTCGGGCGGAACGTTTGCCTCACTCGTGTAGGAGACGCGATCGACGCCATCACCGTTGCCGTTGCCGTTGCCGTTGCCGTTACCGCTGGCGGCGTCGGGGCCGGTGGCGTCGTCATCGCTTCCGCCGCATCCCGCGAGCGCGATGGCGGAGATGGCAAAAGCAACACCAAGCTGACGAATAGACGAATGTACTCCCATGAGGACATCTTGGCCGAAACGCGCCCCGCCTGACCAGCTGCCCTGCGCCCCTTTGCTCGCCTTAGCCGCTCTCGCTCCCCCGTTTTGACGCGCTGCGTGGTCCACCTCAGGAGCTCATGCTGAGCGAACCCGAACGCTCCCATCGGTGTTTTGTCGATTCGCCTCTCTCCTCGCCACATCCAGCCTGTAGTACTTCGTGCGACATCCCGAAGCGAGCTGGCCACCACACCGTCAGCTGGCGATACGTGACGGGTGTCACAACGACGGCGGGCGGGGGCGAGAGATGCGGCATGCCCTGGTCGCCGTGGCCTTGAGCGGGCAAAATCGCATGGCGCGGTTTCGGCGATGGCATGAGCGAGCGCAATCCCAACCACAGCAAGCGTCGGGCCCCGGACGGCACGCAGGCTCTCGGCAGCCGCGGCGATTCGCCGCCGGCGAAGCCGCCCAAGCGCGACAAGCGCTCGGGCAAAAAGAAGAGCGACACACCGGCCGAGGACGACGCGTCAAAGCAAAACGACCGCGAGGAGCGCGCGGTGCAAGGCGCTGACGGCGGTCCGAACCGGCCAGACCGACAGCCCGATCCGAAACCGGATGCCGCCACCGGCAGCGAGGGCGAGGGGCCGACCGACGGCAAGAGCGCCGGGGCCGCGCCACCGGCGGCGCCGAAAGGCAAACAAAAGGGGGGCAGCAAGCCCGCGCGCGCCGAGGCGACGGAAGCACGCCCGATCGTGCCCGGCGTCGACGCGGCGAGCGAAACACCGGACGACGAAGAAAACGACATGCTCGGCGTCATCATCGCCGAGCGGTACCGGATCACCGGATTTTTGGGCCGCGGCGCCATGGGAAGCGTCTATCGCGCCGAGCACGTCACGATTCGGCGACCGGTGGCCCTCAAGCTCCTCCACCCGGCCCTCGTGAGCGTCCCGGAGATCTCGGCGCGCTTCGAGCGGGAGGCGTTCGCCGTCGGCCGCATCGATCACCCGAACTGCGTGAGCGTCTCGGACTTCGGAAAGCTCGACGATGGATCGCTCTACCTGGCGCTCGAGCTCGTCCACGGCCGCCCTCTCGCCGACGTCCTCGAGCACGAGGGGCGGCTCCCGGCTTCGCGGGCATTGCACATCGTCCGGCACGTGCTCCGGGGCCTTGGCCACGCCCACCGGGAAGGCATCGTGCACCGCGATATCAAGCCCGGAAACGTGGTCCTCACCGAGCGCGACGGCGATGAGGACTTCGCCAAAATTCTGGACTTCGGTATCGCCAAGCTCGAGGGCCAAGCGGAGAGCGTCGAAGGCGGCGAAAAGCTCACGCAGGCGGGCATCGCCTGCGGAACGCCGACCTACATGGCGCCCGAGCAGGTGCTCGGCGAGAGCGCCGACGCGCGCTCTGATCTTTACGCGACCGGGATCCTCCTGTTCGAGCTCCTCGCCGGCCGACCTCCCTTCGCCGACGATGACCACGTCTCGATCCTCACGATGCACACCTCGCAGCCGCCGCCGGCCCTCGCCGAGGTGGCGCCGGAGGTCACCGCCCCCGAGGGCCTAGACGATGTCCTCCAGCGCGCGCTCGCCAAGCGACGGGAGGACCGCTTCGAGTCTGCAGAGGCGATGATTGCGGACATCGACGCCGTCGCGGGATCGGGCGAGCACGCCAGCGGCGGGGCGGGGGACGGCGAACGCGGGGACGCGGAGGCCCCCGGCACCGAGACCCCCGGCGGCGAGGAGACCGACGCGGCCCGTGCGCCGCGCGTGCGTCCCGAAGCTTCGACCGTGCTCGCCAGCCGCGCGCTCACGGCCATGACCCAGCTCGCCGGGAAACGGAGGCTTACCTCGGCCATCGGCCCGCTCCTGGCGCTCGTCGTCGCGAGCAGCGGCGCCGCTGGATGGTGGTTTTTCCTGCGCGTACCGGGCCCCACGCCGGCGGCGGCCGCCGCCGAAGCCGAGCTCGCCCGCGGGGAGCCGGCCCGCGCGCTCGCCGCCCTCGAGGAGTCCGACGACGAGCGGATCCCGAAAGATCCCCACGCACACCTTCAGCGCGGACACGCCCATGCCGCCATGCGCGAGCACCGCGCGGCCGTCGACGCCTACGCCCGCGCCCTCGAACTGCGCGGCGGATTCCGCGACGATCCCATCTTACACACGAACCTCGAGCTCTTCCTCGACGCCGCCGATCACGACGTCGTCCTCGACGCCGCGGGCCTCCTCGTCGGCGAGCTCGGGGACGAAACGGCGGCTCGACGTTTGATCGATCTGGCGTCGTCGGCCGACAGTCGCGAGCTTCGTCACGGCGCCCTCGCCCTGGCCGAAGATCTCGAGATCGACCATCGAGTCGATCGCACGGCGTTTTTGTCGCTGGATTTCGAACAGCTCGGAAGCTGCGAGGCCAGGCGAGAGACGGTCGCCAAGCTCCGCGCCCTCGGCGATCCGAGCGCCGCCCCGGTGCTGCGGGACGCGCTCGGCGCCGAGGACGGGAAAAACGCGTGCCTTCACGACGACGCGAAAGAGGCGATTCGCTACCTCGAGACGCTCCGCGAGCGCACCCAGCCCGACAGCGAGTCGTCAGGCGAGTAGGCGAGAGCGCGCGCCCGAGCTCGCCGGGTCCCAGGTCGCGCCACGGCCGCCCCCTACCAGACCTCGCACATGCGCTCGGGGTTCATCTCGCTCCCCTCTTCGCACTCGAAGGCCTCCGCGAACGCGGGGACGTTGGCGAGCGAGCCGTTTACGCGGTAGCGCTCGGGCGAGTGGGGACCGACGCGCACGCGCTGGCGGAGCTCCTCCTCGTGGGCGTCGGCGCACCAGGCGCGGCCGAGCGCGAGAAAGAACTGCTGATCTTCGTCGTAGCCGTCCGCGACGTAGACCTCCTCGGCGCCGTCGCGCAGCGCGCGGTAGGCCTGAAACGCCAGGCGCGCGCCGCCGATGTCGGCGATGTTTTCGCCGAGCGCCAGCTCGCCGCTCAGGTACAGATCCGGCAAGACCTCATAGCTCGAATACTGGTCCACGACACACTGGCCCCGCTCTTCGAACTGCTCGCCATCGGCGTCCGCCCACCAGTTCCGCATGTTCCCCTCTCCGTCGAAGCGGGCGCCGTTGTCGTCGAAGCCGTGCGTGAGCTCGTGCCCGATGACCATCCCGATGGCGCCGAGGTTGACCGGCGTGTGGTAATCGGCGCTGAAAAACGGCGGCTGCAGAATGCCGGCCGGGAACACCATTTGGTTGAAGAGCGGCGCGTAGTACGCGTTCACCGTCTGCGGGGTCATATACCACTCGCTCCGATCGACCGGCTCGCCGATCTTGCCCAGCTCGCGAGCGAGATCGAAGGCCCGCGCCGCGAGCTCATTGCCCGCGAAGTCGCCCTCGTCGATCGGAAAATCGTAGTCCTGCCACTCGTCGGGATGGCCGATCAGGTGCTCCATCGCGTCGAGCTTCTCGAGGGCGCGCTCTTTGGTCTCGTCCGTCATCCAGTCGATCTCATCGACCCGCTCGGCGAACGCCTCCGCGATCGCCGCGACCATCTCGTCGGCCTCGGAGCTCGCCTCCTCGGGGAAGGCCTGATCAACGAAGGGCTTGGCGAGGTACTCTCCGAGCGCGCCATCCACCGCCTCGACGCACCGCCTCCAGCGCGGCTCGCGCTCGGCCTGCCCGGTGAGCGCCGCGGTGAGCTCGAAGTCCTGCTCCACGAACGGCTCCGGCAGCGCGTGCGCCGTGTCGTTTATCAGGTGCCAGGTGAGGTAGCTTTGCCACGCCTCGGGTGACGCCTCCGCGATGAGCTCGCTCGCCCGCTCCAGAAACTCGGGCGAACCCACCGTGATGTGTTCGAGATCAGGGTGACCGAGCCCGGTTAGGTAGTCGTCCCACGAGACGTTCGGCGCGCGCTCTTCGACCCCGTCTCTGTCCAGGCGGTTATAAACGCCCTCCAAATCCCGCAGCTCCTCGCGCGTCTTCGACGCCTCCGCGAGCTCGGTTTCGATCGTCATGACGTGGCTGGCCGAGCGCGCCGCCTCCTCCGCGCCGTGCCCGATGAGTTCGAACATCGCCGCCACGTGCTCGCGATACACCTCCCGGAGCTCTTCGTCGCTCTCGCCGTCATCCAGGTAATAGTCGCGGTCCGGCAGGCCGAGCCCCGCCTGCCCGATGGATGCGATCATCAGGGTCGAGTCCTCGAAGTCCTGGAGCGAACCGATCGAAAACGGGGCCCAGATCTGGTGCCGGTGCAGCGCGGTGATCACCTCGGCCACGTCGTTTTGGTCGCCGATCGCCTGCGCTCGTGAAAGGAGGTCCTCGATCGGTTCGACCTCGGCAGCAGCCACAGCGCCCTCGTCCATGCACGCGCCGTAGTAGTCGCCGATGGCGCGCATCGCGGGCTCGGCGTCGTCGCCCGACTCCGTCGCTTCCTCGAGGATGCCGCGCAACTTTTCGAGGTTTCTATCTTGGATCTCGTGAAAGCGCCCGTAGCGGCTCCGATCACCCGGGATCTCCGTCTCCTCGAGCCAACCGCCACAGGTGTATTGGTAGAAGTCGTCACACGGATCGACGGAGGTATCGAGGTCGTCGGGATTTAAACCCACGTGGGCGAGGCCTACCTCCGTGACGTCGGCGGGCGCCCTATCCTGCTCGTCCGATTCCGGCGCCTCTGCCGGTTGGGTAGAGGAACCGCAGCCGCCCGCGAGGGCGAGCGCGGTGCAACAAACCACGATGCGTGGAAGCTTCATAACGATACTCCTCGGATGTGATGGCTCGATGAGGTCCGGACACTAGTGCCGCGACCGCGCCGCGCGCTACCCCGCGATCGCCGCGAATCCCGCCACGACGAGCGCCGAAGCGGCGGCCATGAGCAAAACCCCGAAGGCGCCCGCGACCGACCACGAGACCCGCGATCGACGGCGCTCGTCCACGATCCGGTCGAGAGTCTGCTCCTCCGCGCGCGCCTTGTCGACAAAGGGGCGCGGATCGATGCCCGTGATGTTGTCAGACCCGCAGAAACCGCACTGCACCACGCCCCCGGCGCCGCCGTCGCCGAGCGGGCCGTGGCAACGCCGGCAGCGCGGCGGCTCTCCCTCGCGAGCCGGGGCGAGCGCGCCGAAGCCGAGCGTGAGCAGTTGGAACGCGCCCCGGCTCACCAGCAGGGCGCGGCCGAGCGCCCAAGCCCCGAACATGACCGCCAGCGGGGCGATCCAGAATAGCCAGACATCGAGCCCGAACACCGTCGTGTCGAGCTCTCGGCGCTGGTGGTAAAAGAACAGCGCGAGCGCAGGCGGCCACGGGATGACCATGAGCGCCCAAAGCGCGATCAGCCGGCGGTTCGTCGGCGCCGCCCGGGGTTGCCGGAGCAGGCGCGCAGTCGCTTTGGAGACGCGCTCGCGGCTCGCCTTCATGGTTTCGGTCGCCGCCGCCTGCTTGCGCGCTTCGGCGTCCATCGGCACAGACCCGCCGCAGTGGGCACATGGAGCTTCGGGGGCGTCGCGTGGAGCCACCGGTGCGCCGCAGGCGGGGCAGAACACGCCCCGCATCGGGACGGCGGGAGCCTCGGCGACCTGCCGCCGCCCCTCCTGGATCGCCGCCACGGATGCCGCCGCCGCCTCCATGGAGCGAGCCTCGATCTCGCGGTCGCTCTTGGCGACCATGCGCTTGTTTCCGCCGGCGTATAGCCATAGCTTCCACACCGTGACGCGGACGATGGGTGAGCCCGCGCGAAACAGCGAGATCACGAACAGGATGGAGCCCAGCGCGCTCAGCTGGCGCTCGCGAGCTTCCTCCAGCTCCGCGTACGGGGGCGCAAGCTCGTCCCAACGAACGCGCGTGCTTCGCCCGCGACCGCCCTCTACGACCAGGCCCTCACTCGCCAGGATCAGGTCGCTCGCGCGCATCCTCACGGCGCCCAAGAAATGAAACACGCTGTAGGCGACGCACGCGATCGCCAGCAGGCCGAGCAAAACGAGCCCGACCACATCGCGGGTCTCAGTGATGTGGTCGCTCGTCGCGATGTGCGGGAGCCAGACGACGAGCCCGATCGCGATGCCCACCGGCAAGGGCACGCGGGTGAAGCTCCAGTGCGCGGTGGAGCCTACCTGGAGGGGCAAACGCGTGAGCGTGTCCCAGCGGCCCCCTCGGCGCTTACCGTTCTGGAATGAGGTTGCGCTCGCCACGGCCGGTAATCCTAATCGCGGGCCCCGCCGGGATCTACCGTGGCCGACTCGCCCACGGGCACCGGTGCGCCGTCGCGCTCGAGCGAGCGCTCGGCGGCCTCCAAGATCTGCACGACGCGCAGCGCGGCGAGGCCGGCGGCGGGGCCGCTGTGCCCGCCGCGAACGCGCGCCAAAAAGTCTGAAACCTCGGCGGCGAGCGGCTCGCGCATGGGGACGTGCGGCATGTAGATGTCGCCGTGGCGGAGGCTCAAATACTCCTCGAAGTTCGTAAACGCCGGAGGCCTTTCGTAGCCCTTGTCGTAAATCCGCAGTTTTTCGCTCGCGACGTCGTCGAACTCGACCATCTTTTTGGAGCACACCAAGGTGAGGCGGCGCTCTTTGCGCGGATCGAGCCACGACAGGTGGATGTGCGCCATCGCCCGGCTCCGGTAGCGCAGCGTGACGAACACGACGTCGGCGACGCCGGCCTGCAGGTAGCTTTCGCCGCGCGCGGTAACGCTCACCGGAAGCTCGCCCATGAAGGCATCGATCAGCGACAGATCGTG
>SLNH01000398.1 GCA_007133195.1 Nannocystineae bacterium
ACGCTCCAGTCGCGGTTTTGACGCCTGCACTCCCCGGCTCGGGTGGCTGGCGGCGCCGCAACTTGAGGCGGGCCGTCTACATTCGTGAGGCCGGCTTGCGCGGCCGGACAGCAGCCGGCGGTTAGCCGCCGCGCGTGGCGAACGCCGCGATCCAAAACGCGACGAGGGCGACCGCGCCGCCGACGGCGACCCGCGGCGAGGTCAAAGGCGGGGGCGTCCCGCGCGCGAGCAACACCGCGCCCCACACGGTGAGGCCGAGGATCACCGGCGCGAACGGGTGGTGGTTAAGCGCTGCTCCGAAGTCCCCGGAGCCGAGCGCGAGGGTGGCCCGAGACAGGCCGCAAAACGGGCAGGGCAGCCCGGTGACCGTGAGGAACGGGCAGGGCGGGGCGGCCTCGATGAGGTGGTCGTGAAGGCGCGGCGAGCCGAAGATGCTGGCGCCCGCCACCAGCCCGAGGCCGGCGAGCATGGCGCCACCGGCCACGCGCGAGGGAAGCGATGCGCTCATGCGGGACATACCCCAGCGTGGCGCCGTCCCCAGTGGGGCGCCATCCGATACGCCTTGCTAGAAGGCGGCGGCGGTGGCGACCAGAAGAACGCCGAACAGCACGGCCAAGCCGAGGAAGCAGGTCGCGATGATGCCGCATACCTTGCCGGCCACCGCAGAGCCGCGCTCGCTCGGGTCCACGAGGCCCTCGTCCATCTTCTGAATCTCCGAGTTCCCCGAGCTCCACGCAAACGGGCCCAAAATGCCGCACACGGCGAGCGAGAGCACCCCGAGGACGAGCGCGGTTTGGGCGTTCGAGCGCGGCAGGGGCTGCTGCTGGCCCGGCAGGCTGCCTTGCGCCTGGGCGGCGTAGAGCCACTGGTGAGCCTTTTGCAGCTCGCGCTGGAGGAACTCGATTTGCGCCGCGTCGTGCTCCCGGCTCGACTGCGCCTCTTTGAGGTCGCGTTCGAGGGCCTGCGCTCGCTCGTAAACCGCGTTGTAGTCGTTTCGATACATGGTGAAACCTCGAGTGTTGAAGCCGTTGGGAGCCCGCCCCGGTCGTCAGTATATGCCGCCCATACCCATCATGAAGCCGATGAACATGCTCACCGAGGAGATGATGATGCCGGCGAGGGCGAGGCCTTGTCCCTGGACCGCACCCTGGCTGTTCTTACACTCGTTGTAGCCAATGATCGAAAAGATGAGGCCCAAGAGGCCGCAGAAAAAGGACAGCACGAAGCCGGCGATGGCCATCCCCGAGGTCCGCTTTTGCACGGGCGGATCCTGAAGGACCGGCATCGCGCCCGGGTTGTGCATGCCGGCACCCGGGTACATGCCCGGCTGATAAGGCATGCCGGCACCTTGCTGCATGCCCGGCTGATAAGGCATGCCGGCACCCGGGTGCATACCGGGCTGATCGGGCGTGCTGCCGCCGGGCGGCATCGCTCCGCTGGGGGGCATTCCCGCGTCGGCCGCGAAGCCGGCGGGGGTTTGCTGGAGCGCACTTCCGCAGTGACTGCAAAACGCCGCCCCTGCCTCCAAATTCGCGCCGCAATTCGAGCAGTGCATGAGGGTCCCTTCTTCCAATTTCGATGCGCCCGGCCGCCGAGAGCGCGGCGGCCTCGAAAGCATAGCGCAGCACCCCCGCCGCTTATGTTTTCCAGGTCACGAAATCGACCCGGCTTCGGCGAAACCCGCGCGCTCGACCCTGCCGTGATCCGACGCGCGGCTCGCATCGGGATCGGCCCGTCAGGGACCCTTGAGGGCGCGCACGAGCTCCTCCTTGATCACGGCCGTGAGCTCCTCTCGGCCCACGGCCGAGCCGGCCTCCGTCGCCGGGGGGGCGGCCTTCGGGCTAGACTCCGGAGCCGGCGCCCGCCCGGCGGCGAGCGCGCGATCGACCACCCGTTCCGCCCGATCCGCGGCGGCGCCCAATCCCGAGGCGGCCCGCTTTTTCGCGAGCGTTCGCAGGTTGTCGGCGGACAGGGGCTTTACCCCGCCGCTCGCCTCGGCGAGGGTCGCGATGCGGGCGAGGTGCTCGGCGAGCTCGAGGCGCAAAAACGCCTGTTCCACGTCGCGCCCCCAAGCGAGCACGCCGTGGTTTTCGAGGAGGAGGACGTCGACGTCACCGATGTAGGGCGACAGCGCGTCCGCGGCCTGTTTTCCCGGTAGCGAAAACGGCACGAGCGGGATCCACGGGCCCACGGAAATCACGGCTTCGGCGATGAACGGGCGCTCAACCAGGTTGTTACCGCTCGACGCGAGCGCGGTGGCGTAGGGCGGGTGCGCGTGGACCACGGCGCCGACGTCCTGGCGCTCGTGGTAGACGGCGAGGTGGAGATTCAGCTCGCCGAAGGGCTTGGTGTTGCCGGCCACGCGGGCGCCGCCGTCGTCCACCTCGAGCAGGAGGCGCTCGCTCACCCGGGCCTTGGCGGTGGCGGTGGGCGTGGCCAGAAACCGGGCCCTGCCCGCGCGGGCGGTGATGTTGCCGTCGTGGTTCGCCACCCAGCCGCGGGCGGCGAGGTCGTGCGAAGCGGCCACCACGGCGCGGCGCAGCTCCGGCCCCGCGCTCATCGCGCCTTGACCTCACCGCGCTCGGCCTCGCCCCGCTCGACCTCGACATCGACCTCGTCGACGATCCCGACGATGAGCGAGCGCACGGGCACCTGGCTCCCCATCTGGACGACCTGGCGCACGCCGTTGCCCTCGCTCATCACGAGGACGCGGTCTCCGGGCCCGGCCTGCGCCCAGTCCACCGCCAAAAAGCTAGCCCCCTTCGCCTCGCCGCTCGGTTCGATCGGCTGGACGATGAGCAGGCGCTGCCCCTCGTAGACCGGGTGCTTCGCCGTGGCGACGACATTGCCCAAAACGCGGCACAGCTTCACGGCGCAGGACCTTTTCGAGCGGGCGCGTCAACCTGATCGACGATCCCCACGATCGCGGCGTCTACGGGCACGAAGCTCTCTTCGAGCGCGAGCGCCGCCTCGCGCGAGCCGACGAGGTAGACGTGATCGCCCGTGCCCGCTCGGACGGTGTCGACCGCCACTTCCGTGCCCCGAGTGGGCTGGCCGTCGTCGTCCAAGGGTTGGACCACGAGCAGCTTGATGCCCTCGAGGCCCTCGCACTTGTTCGACGCCACGACGGTGCCGATGACGCGCCCGAGGTACATGAGAGCTACACCTTAGAGCTCGCGCGCGCGCGCGGTCAACCGCGGGGCACTGATGGTGCGTCGCCGGTCATCGGCGGACGCCTACGCCGAGGGTGGCGCGCGCGTCCAAGTACGAGGGCGCGAGCGTCGTCTCGATGAGGTGTCGGATGGCCTGCGGCCGGCTACCGAGCCGCGCCCGCGTGTGCCGGGCCGCCGCCGCGAGATCCCCGCACACGAGGAGGCCCGCTCGGTCGGCCGCTCGCTCACTGGCCCGGCGATAGCGCTCCGGGTCGAGCTCGCGCGCGCCGGCGCCGCCGAGGATGTGGCCGAGGTGGGTGCGAAGCTTGACCGGAAGGGCTTTCTTGATGAGCTCGTCGCGCGCGGGATCATCTTCCCCGGCCGGGGGCGCGGACTCGGGATCGCCGAACATGCGCGCGAGCGAGGCGACGATCGCGGCCGCCTCACCTTCGGGGAGCCCGGCCGTGACGATGCGCTCGGGGCGCGTGAGCTCGGCCGCGCGGCCGAGAATGAAGCGAAGGTCACCGTCGGGCGGACGCTCGCCGGACTTGGCTTCGAGCTTCGGCCCGAGCACGACGATGGGCGGCGATGCGCACACCACCTGTACATCCGGGGCGGCCGGATCGTTCGTTCGATACATCACGGTGGCGCCCGCCTCCAGAGCCTTCGCCACCCGCGTGAAGATCGCCGCCGCCGGGCCGAGCTGCTTGACCGGGATGCGCTCGGTCTGGGTGATCCCGAGGCGCTCGAGGGTCTTGTCGGCGTCGGGCCAAAGCAGCGGCGCCGCCTCCCACAGCAGAGAAAACACCTGCGCGAGCGGGTCGTCCTCCGGGTCGGCGATCAGCGCGGCCCGCAGGTCGCCGGAAATTGAGCCCCGATAGGCCTCGTCGTCGGCCATCTGCCGGGGCGTATTTTCGGCCAAGAAGGCGCGGTCGGGATCGCTCAGCACGTGGTCGAGCTCGATCGCCGCCTCCAGGATCGCGCGTCCGCCGTCGGCGTGACCGCGCCGGCACAGCGCCCGCGCGTAGCGGACGATGTCGCGCTCGCCCTGAGCGTCGGCGGCCAGCGCCCGGAGCCAGTCGACCAGCTGTTCGTCGCGGTCGGGATCGCCGTCGAAGAGATCGACGAGGCGACGCCGGGCCTGCTGGGCGGCCGCGGTGTCCGGGGCGATGGCGATCGCCTTTTCGAGCGCCGCGGAGGCGCCCTGCGCGTCGCCTCGGGCGAGGCGCGCGGCGCCGAGCCGCTCCCACAGCGCCGCGTAGCGCGGCGAGTCTTGCGCGCTTTGCGCCTCCGTCCCCGACAGCGCGCGCCCGAGCATCGCCGCCGCCGCCTCGCTGTCTCCCGCCTCGGCGGCGAGCTCGGAGGCGAGGGTCACGGCGTCGATATCGCGCGGGGTCGCCTCGGCGGCGCGCTCGGCCGCGCTGCGCGCCGCGGCCACATCGCCGGCCTCCCGGTGGCTCTCCGCGGCGAGGAGCAGCCGCTCGGAGCGCTCGGTGGCCGACTCCGCGAACGAGGCCATGAGCTCGGCCGCTCGCGCCCGGCCCGCGTGGTCCCCCGCGATGGACTGGCGCTCGAGGAGCTTTTCGAGGAGCGGCAGGTGCTTGGATTCCAGCGGGTCGGCCGCCTCGACCGCCGCCTCGAAGCAGCGCTTGGCGCGCCCCTCGTCCTTGAGCGTCATGAGCGCCATATCGCCGAGCGCCTCGAACAGGCGCAGCCTCTCGTTCGAGTCGGTCGTGGCGTCGGCTTGCCGCGTGAGGAGATCTGCGGCCCGCTCCGCGTTGCCGCGCTCCATGGCCAGCTCGGCCAGCGCGTGCAGCGCCGGTGCGTAGTTCGATTTGAGCTCGAGCGCGCGCTCGTACAGGGGCTCGGCCTTCTCGGGCCTAAGCGAGCGGATCTCCGCGAGCGCGGCGTGGTAGAGCCCCTCGGCGACCTCGGCAGGATAGCGCTCGGCGTCTGGGTGTTCGGCCAGCGCCGACAGGTGGAGCGAGGCCTCGCGCCACCGCCTGGCGCGGTAGCGGTTTTCGCCGAGCGCGAGCTTCACCGGGAGGCTGCGCCGATCGAGCCGATCGGCCTCGATGAGCGTTTGGTACGCCTCGTCCTGGCGATCCTGGCGTTCGTAGGCGAGCGCGAGCCGCCGGCGGAGCTCCGCGCGCGGCGCGGCGGACTCGCTGTCGTCGATCGCGGGGAGCGCCTCGAGCAAAAACGACTCCAGATCGGCGGTGCGATCGCTCGTCGCCAACAAGTCGGCGCGCGCGATCACCGCGGGCACGTGGGTGGGGCAGGTTTCGAACGCCTCGGCCAGGCGGCGCTCGGCCGCCGACTCCATGCCCGCTTCGCGCGCCAGCGCCGCGAGCTGGGTGAGGACGCGCGCGCGCTCGGCCCCGTCCAGCGCCTCGTCCTCGAGCTTGTTTTCGAGGAGCTCGGCCGCCGAGTCCAGATTTCCGCCCTGCTCGACCAGGCCGGCGAGCGCCCACGTCGCTTCGGAGTGGTACGGGCGAAGCGCGAGGACCTGCTCGAAGGCCCCGCGCGCGCCTTCGATATCACCACAGTCGTCGCGCAGGGCGAGGCCCGCCGTCACGAGCGCCTCGACGCGGCGGTCGATGTCGCTGAGCGCTTCGGCCTCCCGGAGCTTGGCCTCGGCGAACGCGCGCGGGTTGTCGTCGGATTCGGCGAGCCGGGCGAGCGTGGACAGGGCCGTGGGGTGGCTGGGCACGAGGCCCAGCGCCTCGTCGAGCGCCTTTCGCGCGCCGGCCTGATCGTCCAGATCGTCGGCCTTTAGCGCGGCGAGGCGCACGAGCACCGCCGCGAGGTCACCGGCGCTCGCGCCGCCGCTCCGCAGCGACGTGAGGCGGCCTTCCAACACCGCCGCGGCCTCGCGGGCCCGCCCGGCGCGCACGAGCGCTTGGACGAGGTCGTCGGCGAGCGCTTCGTCGTCGGGCCGCACCGTCCGGGCGTGGCGGAGCGCCGCCGCGGCTTCATCCGGCTGTTCGAGCCACTCGAGCAGGATGTGGGCGCGTCGCTTCAACAGCTCGGCGCGCTCGGCGGGCGCGCGTGACAGCGAGGCGCGGCGAGCCAAGACTTCGGCCAACTCGCGCCACTTGGCGTGCGCCTCGTAGAGGCGATCGAGCGCTTCGTAGGCCTCGGCGTCGTCGGGCCACTGATGGGCGATCTGGGCGTAGGCGTCGATGGCGCGGTCGGGCAGCTCGAGCTCCTCCTCGTACACGGCGGCGATCCGCCGGTAGGCCTCGCGCGCCTCCTGGGTGCCCTCGGCGACGTCCGTGAGCCTGGTGAGCGCCGAGACCACCTGGCGCCAGCGACCGATGGAGGCGTTCAGATCCGCGATTTCGCGGAGCACGGCGACGTCCTCCGGCGCGAGGTCCCGCAGGCGCTCGAGGGCCTCGATCGCGTCGTAGGGCCGGCTCAGCTTGTGCCGGTAGATGTCGGTGAGCTCGCGCAATAGCCCCGGGCGCTCGGCGGTGGGCGCCGCCGAGCCGAGGCGCGGATCGGTGCGCTCCTCGAGGGACGCGGCCAGATCGACCCACCGCGCGTCTTCGCGGTAGAGGGTCTCGATGCGCTCGCGGGCCTCGGCGTCGTCGGGGCGCATGCCCAACACGCGCCGGTAGAGGCTCTCGGTGTCCTGACGCCGGCCCTGACGGTCTCGAATTTCGGCTACCTCGAGGACGAGGCTCGCGGCCTCGTCGGCGGTCCGCGCGTCGTCGGCCCGCGCCTCGTAAAGCTCGGCCAAGCGATCCCACTCGCCGTGCGCCTCCGTGAGCCGGTAAAGCCGCGCCTTGGGCTCCTCGTCGTGGCCCGATGCCTCGAGCGCCCGCGCGAGCGTCTCGAAGGCCTTGGGAATGTCCTCGGCGCCGAGCTCCCAGACCTCGGCCGCGCGGGTGAGAAACCGGACCCGCTCGAGCGTGTCGCCGGCCGCCAGCACTTCGTACGCGGTGCAAAGCTCCTCCCACGGCGAGTCGTAGGCGCGGGTGGGGATGGCCTGCGGCGCGGCGCGGCGGCCCGCGCTCGGGGCGTGCTGGCGCTTTTCGGGCGAGGCCGCCTTCGCGATCCGGGGCGGCGGCGGCGGAGGCGGCGGTGGGCCCTTTCGCGCCGGGCGCTCGCGACCCGGGCCCTGCCTGTCCGGCGGGGGCGAGGGGGGCTTTTTTGCGCCGCGCCCGCCGAGCGCTTGAATGAGATCTTCGGTGCGGAGCTCGATCGTCGGATCGCGCGACTCGCCCGCGGGCCCGTCCTTGCCGTGGCCGTCGTCGCCACCGCCCCCTTCGCCGGCCGGGACCAGATCCGACAGATCGAGCTGCATGGTCTGCTCGCGGGGCGACGAGCCGGATCCGCCGCCGCTCGCCCCAGCGGCGGGGCTGTCCGCCTCGACCAGATCGCCGATGGTGAGCTCTTGCGTCGCCTCGCGCCTGGACGTCTTCGCTTCGATAGGCGGCGCCTGGTTGCCGCCGGCGGTCCGCGGAGCGCCCGTGGCCCGCATCGCGTCACCGCTCTCCACGGGCGCCGGCGCGGGCTCGGGGGCCGGCGTGCGGTCGTGTTCTTCGTAACGGCCGATGGCCCGCGCGAGTCGCCACAGGTGGCCCGACGTGTCGCCGTCGTCGGGAGCGAGCAAAAGCGCCCGCAGGTGCATGCGGAACGCCCTGGCCAGATCGCCGACCTGCTGCTCGAGGACGTCGGCCATGCGGCGGAGGATCTCGAGGCGCCGATCCGTGCGCGCGGCGCGGGAAAACAGCGCCGCTTCGACCGCGAGAACGTCATCCCACCGGCCGCTCCGTTCGGCGAGCTCGTACAGCGCCCGGCGGGTGTCGCCGCGCTCGGGATCCCACGCGAAGGCCCTGAGCAGCTCGGACGAGGCGCTCTCCGGATCGCCGAGTCGCTGTTCGTGAACGCGCGCGCGGCGCGTGTGCAGCGCCACGCGCCCCGCGCTGCCGGCCACCGCGATCGCGGGATCGAAGCAGTCCACGACCTGCGCCCACAGCGCCGTCTCGTCGGCCTGCCCGGCGATTCGCTCCGCCTCCGCGAGCAGATCCTCCCCGTCGGGCTGTACGCATAGCGCGTCGTACAGCGCGGCGATCGATCGCCCGCGATCGCCTATCCGGTGCTCGGCGATCACCGCCAGCTCGCGGCACGCCGACACGTACGCCTGCGGATCGCGAGGCGCCGCCCCGTCCGGCGCGAGGGCCGCGCGCTCGTTTTCGTAGACTTCGGCGAGCTCCGTCCACATTCCGTAGGCATCGGCGGCCCGCCGGAGCTCGGCCAGGGTGGTGGCGTCGGGCATCTGTTCGTGGGCCCGCCGGTACCACGAAAACGCGGTGTGCGGATCACCGAGCCGCTCGGCGGTCGTCTCCGCGATGCGCAACATGAGCGCCCGCGTTTCGCGCTCATCCTCCGTCTTTTCGAGCCGCGCTTCGAGCGCAGAGACGTGCTCGAACCACGCACCCACGGCGGCGTACAGCTCGGCCGCCGCCTCGAGCGCCTCGTGGTGGTCCGGGCGGATCGCCAGCACCCGCTCGTAGGCCTGAAGGGCGCGCGTAGCATCGCCGAGGCGATCGCGGCAAAGTAGCCCGATATCGAGACCACGTCTGACGCGCTCGTCGTCCTCGTCGGCCAGGTACATCTCGCGTTCGGCGACGCGCACCGCCGATTCGAAGTCACCGCGCGATTCGTAAAGGCGCCGGAGCGCCCGGTGCGCGCCGGGGCTCGCGGGATCCAGATCGCGGAGCAGCGTCTCGAGCGCGCGGATCGCCTCCGCCGGCGCGCCGAGCCGCTCCTCGAGGAGCGCCGCGCGCCGCAGGGCGATGTCGGCGGCGATGTCGGGATCGTCTTCTAGATAAAGCGGCGCCTGTCGCTCGAGGATCTCGGCGAGGTTTCGCCACTGTCCCGCTTCTTCGTGTAGATGTGCGAGCGCGGCGAGGGCGTCTCGATCTTTCGGAAGAACCTCGAGCACCTTGTGCCAGGCGCGGGTGGCGCGCACCGCGTCGCCGAGCTGGTCGCCGACCACTTGCGCGTAGCGCTTGAGGTCGGCCGCGTGCTTGGCGGCCGCCGGGCTACCGGCCGGGGGCGATTTTTTGGCGAGCAGCGTGCGCTCCAAGACCGCGGCCAAATCGGCGTAGCGCTCGTGGCGATCGTATAGCTCGGCGAGCGCCTCCAGCGCGCCGGGATCGCTCGGCGCGGCCTTGAGGACTTGCTCCCAGCGCTGGGTGGACGCCTCGTCGTCTCCGCGCTCGTCGGCGAGCCGGGCGAGGCGGCGCAGGACCTTGGTGCGCTCAGCCGGGCCGGTGGCCGACGCCGCGTGGTACTCGAGCGTCTGCTCGAGGCGCGGCGTGTCGCCCGCTTTTTCGAGGACGCGCTCCATCCGCTCGAGCGCTTCGCGATCGCCGGGAATGATCTCGAGGACGCCTGCGCACGCGAACACCACGCCCTCCACGTCGGCGAGCTTCTGCTCGTACATCGCAGCGAGGCGGCGAAGCGCGGTGAGGCGCTCGACCCGCTTGGCCACGGGCCACTCGCGCGCGCTCGACACCGCTTGCCCTTGCGCCTCGAGCTCGGCGTGGACCTTGCGCCAGTCGAGATCGAGCTGGCGCCGCAGGGTGTGAGCCACGCCCGCGTCGTCGGCCTCGCGCTCGTACAGCTCGACGAGGGCTTTGAGCGCACCCTCGTCGTCGGGAAACAGCGTGAGCACCTCCTCGTAGAGCCCGATGGCGCGGCGGGGATGGACGTGGCGCTCGCGGTAGGTTTGGGCGATGCGCCGCAGGGCCTCCGCGCGTTCGGCCGGGCCCCGCGCGCCCTCGGCTTCCTGCTCGAGCACGCCCACCAGCGACTCCCACATCTTGGCGCGGGAATCGATGCGGCGCAGCGCTTCTCGGGGCTTGGGATTGTGCGGATCGATCTCCTCGATTCGCCGCCACGTCGCCACGGCGCGATCGACGTCGCCGAGCCGAGTCTCGGCCACATCCGCGAGCTCCTCGAGCTTTTGCGAAAGCTCCGCGGGACTCGCGCCGGCTTCGGCCAGGTTGTCTACCGAAAATTCGATGAGGTCGGCCAGGCCCCGGTAGTCGCGGCGCTCGCGAAAGTGGTCGCTGTATCGGGCGAGCGCCTCGGGGTTTCCAGGCTCGACCGAAAGGATGCGGTGGAGGTGCTCGGCGGCGCGGTCGCCCTCTCCGAGGTGCTCCTTGATGATCGTGGCGAGCTCCAACAGCTCGGAAATCAGCTCCGGGCTGCCCTCCGGGATGTGGCGCGTCTCGTGGTCGATGAGGGAGGCGAGCTCGGCCCAGTTTTCGTCCTCGCGATACAGCTCGCGCAGGCGCGCGCTGTGGGCATTACCGGGCGGGTAGGCCGCCGCGAGCTCCGCGAGGCAAGCCTTGAGCGCTTCGCGGTCGCCCAGGTGCTCGTCGTAAAGCCGCGCCCGCTTTTCGCCGAGCTCGAGGCGCTCTTCGGCGGTTTCGGCGAGCTGCGCCCGGTGGCTGTAGAGGCGATCGAGCTCGTCCCATCGCTCGGCGCGCGACAGGGCGCGCTCGAGGGCGTCCGTGGCGGCGACCGAGTGGGGATCGACGCCGAGCGCGCGGCGCAGGTAGCGAATGGCCAGCTCGCTCTCCCCGCTCTGCAGGCGCTCGTTGCCGAGCTCGACGAACAGCTCGCTCGCGCGCCGCTGCCGATCTTCCCGACCCGCGAAGGTGGGCGAGGCGTACACACCCGCGAGCGCTTCGCGCGCCTCGCGGCTGTCCGGTTGGATCCGCACGGCCACTTCGAGGTGGTTGGCAGCGGCCATGGCGTCGCCGCGCCGCGCCATGAGGCGCCCTAGCTCGAGCTCGAGATCGGCGCGTCGATCGGGCGGCCCCCCGCGCGCGAGCACCTCGATCTCGGCCTCGTACAGGCTTGCCACCATGGCGTCGTCGCCGAGCGAGGCATAAATGCGGCGGGCGGCGGCGGCCGCGTCTGTGCGCTCTGGCTCGAGCTCCCACGCGCGCCGCCAGTGGTGCAGGGCGCGATCGATGCGTCCGAGGTTTTCGTCCCACACCTGCGCGACCATGCGGTGCCGCTGAGCTCGCCGCGCCGGCGCCGCGGGCTTCCCCGCCACGCTTCGTCCGCTCTCGCTTCTCCCGGCCTCGTCGGAACCGGCGGCGCGCTCTTCGAGGGCGGCCAGCTCGGCTTCCATGATCGCGGCGGCATCGGCATAGCGTTCGGCGAGCATGAGGCGCTCGCACAGCCTGTGGGCCGCGCTCTCACACGCGGGATCGAGCGCCAGGGCGCGGCGCAGATCGCGTTCGCCGGCCTCGTCGTGGCCGAGCAGAAACCGGGCTTCGGCCGCTTCCCCGAGGCGCGCCGCGGCCTGCTCGGGACCCGGTTCGTACGAAGCGCGAAGCTCCGCGATCTCAGCGGCTTCGGCGCTCAGGCCGGCCTTCTGCAGGGCGCTTTGCAGGTCGAAGAACAGATCGCCGTCGCTGGGATCCTCGCGGAACGTCTCGAGCTGGGCACGGATGACATCGCTCTGTTGCGGATGAGTGGGCGTGAGTTCGTTCCGCATCGTCGCTCGGGGAAACGCCGGGTTCCCGCCGAGGTTAACACGCTACAGCGCAGCTTCGCTGGATTCGTGCCCCCACACCGCTACCCGGCCGCGCGGCGCGGGGGCAAACCGGTAAGCCCCGGTTCGGCAGTTTCCGATTCGGGCTTCGTAGCGAAGGTAAGTGATCGCGATGGCAGGGCCGCCGCCGGCCACGGCGACGAAGATCCATTAGGTGGACGGGGCGCCGTGCGTGCGGGCCGCCGTCTCGGGGATGAGGAGCGCGGGGATGCTGGTCGTGCGGATGACGCGATCGGCCACGGTCCCCACGATCTTTTCCTCGAGCGTCTCGCGGCCGTGGGCGCCCAGGACGATGAGCTCGGCGTTCGTCTCCTGGGCGCGGTGCAACATGCCGCGCGCTGCCGTTCCCACTTCGATGTAGGCGTGAAGATTCTCGTCGGCGAGGCCAAGATCGAGGTCGAGGATGAACTTACTAAGCCGCTCCACCTCGGCGCGCCGGTAGGTCTCGAGGAGCTCGTAGAGCTCGTCGTCGCGCGTGTGGATCCCCAGCTCCATGGTCGGCAGGTGCGGCGCGTGCCACACGTGGACGACCTCGAGCACGCCTCCCGGCGCGAGGATGCCCGCTGCCTCGCGCGCCGCGCGCGCCGACAGCGGCGAGTAATCCACCCCCACGAGCGCGCGCTCGAACGGCCGTATCTTGGCGTCCCGCTCCTCGAAGCCCACGCGGATGTCGTCGTTCGTGACGAGCACCGGGCACGGCGCCTCCCGGGCCACGCGCTCGGTGACGCTGCCGAACAGGTACAGGGTGGCGGCCGAGGCGCCGTGGCTGCCGAGGGCGATCAGGTCTGCGTCCTCGGCCTCGGCGTACTCGAGGATGCCGCGCGCCGGGTCCCTGTGGACGAGATCGGTGTAAACGGACGCGCCCTCCGGGGCGCGGGCGGAAAGCTCGCGCCGTAGAGATTCCAGGTTCTCGGCGACGCGTTTTGCGTGGGCGCTCGTGAGCGATGACCACAGCTGGGGTGCGATGTAAAACGGCTCGGGGGTTGCGGCCGACGCGCCGGGCAGCGGGTCGGCGTGGATCAGCCTGAGCTCGCCGCCCGTGTGCTCGAGCTGGGCGAGCGCGAGCTCCGCGGCGGCTTGCGAGTGGGGGGAAAAATCGATGGGGACGACGATCTTGCGGGGAGTCATCGCCGAACTTGTAGCAGGTGGCGCGCCATGTGCGCCGCCTTGGCTTGGGGGCCCAACGCGCCGCGATTGCACGCGACACGCCGCGCGCTCCCGAGCGCGTTTGCGCAAAATCTGCGGGGCGCGGGGGGCACCGCGCAAATCTTGTGCGCCCTATACCTCCAAGTGCTAGCTTGTGGCCGGCACGGATCTCGCAGGCCCAAGGCGCTCGCAGGCGAGTCGCGCTCGATGCCCGATCGCCGCTCAATCCGTTAGGTGAAACCGTGTCGCACAAAGGCAAAATACTCGTAGTAGACGACGAGGCGAGCGCCAGGACCGCGCTCGCCGAGCTCCTCCGGGACGAAAATCTCGAGGTCGAGACCGCCGCCGACGCGTTCAAGGCCCTCGGCAAGCTCGAGACCTTCGTCCCGCACGTCCTTCTCACCGATCTCAAGATGCCGGGGATGGACGGCATCGAGCTCATGGGCAAGATGCGGGAGATCGACCCCGAGTGCGTCGTGGTGATCATGACCGCGTTCGGCGCGGTGGAAACCGCGGTGGAGGCGATGCGCGCGGGCGCCTTCGATTACGTCACCAAGCCGCTGAACTTCGACGAGCTCACGATCGTGCTCGAGCGGGCGATCGAGAGCCGCAGGCTGCGCGTGGAGGCCGACAAGCTCCGCGAGCGGCTATCGGAGCGATTCGATTTCGACAACGTGGTCGGCGCGAGCCCCGAGATCCAAAACGTCTTCAATATCGTTTCGCAGGTGGCGCCCGCCCGCGCCTCGGTGCTCATCACCGGGGAGAGCGGCACCGGCAAAGAGATCGTCGCCTCGGCGCTTCACCAGCGCAGCAAGCGTAAAGACGGCCCGTTCGTCAAGCTCCACTGTGCGGCCCTCGCCGAAACCCTCCTCGAGAGCGAGCTTTTCGGGCACGAAAAAGGGGCGTTTACGGGCGCGGTCGCGCGGCGCGAGGGGCGGTTCGAGCAGGCTCACGGCGGGACCCTGTTTCTCGACGAGATCGGCGAGATCTCGCCGTCGGTGCAGGTGAAGCTGCTCCGGTTTCTGCAGGAGCAAGAGTTCGAGCGAGTGGGCGGTACCAAGACGCTGAGCGTCGATGTGCGGATCCTCGCGGCCACGAACCGCGATCTGGCCGCCGCGGTCGAGCAAGGCTCGTTTCGAGAGGATCTGTACTACCGCCTGAACGTGGTGTCGATCGAGATGCCGGCGCTCCGCGATCGCCCCTCGGACATTCCCTTGCTCGCGGCTCACTTCTTGGAGCGCTATTCCGCGGAGAATGAAAAATCGCTCACGGGTTTTTCGGACGGGGCGCTCGAGGCGATGATGTCCTACCGGTGGCCTGGCAACGTGCGCGAGCTCGAAAACGCGGTCGAGCGCGCGGTGGTCTTGTCGCCCGGCCCGCGGATCGAGCGCGAAGCGCTGCCGGCCGCCGTGGCGCCGGCGCCGAGCGCCCTGGGAAAAGGCCCGAAGATCCCAGGCGCGTCGCTGGCCGACATCGAGCGCTACGCGATCTTGGAGACGTTGGAAGCGACCGGCGGCTCGACGTCGCGGGCGGCGGAGATCCTCGGGATCAGCGTCCGCAAGATCCAGTACAAGCTCCACCAATACCGCCAGGCGCCCAAGTCCGCGGGCGTCGCGGTCGAGACCGATTAGCTGCCCCCTACAGCGCCGCGAGGGCGTCGAGCAGCAGCGCGCGGGTGTCGCGGGAGATGCCCGGGCAGTTGCTCTCCCTCGGGCCGGCGACGTTTAGGGTCCGGGGCGCGCGGCTTCGCAAGAACGAAACGAGCGCGGCGGCGGGGTCGGGCTCGCGGTCGAGATCGATGTGGCACAGCGGGGCGCCCCGCTGGCGGGCGATCTCGGCGGTAAGCGCGCTGCCTCCCCTCGGGCGCCCACGCGTCACGAGGAGGGTTGCGTCGGCGGCGCACACGTTGGCCGCAGTGCGGGCGGCGTACTCGCGAGACGCGGTTTCGACGAGGTTGTACCGGTCGGGGATCGGGCCGTCTTCTGCCCGGCGGCCGCGCGGACAGGAGCCGCCGTGCGGGACGCCGGCCGCGATGGCGGCGTCGAGCGCCCCGCGATCGGCGCCCGTTTGCCCCCCGGAGATGATGCGTTCGATCATGGCGTGTCGCCGAGCCGCGCGGCCGCCCCGGCCGGCCTCAACCCGCGCGCCGGGGCGCTTCGTCTGACTCGTACATCGCTTCGATCTCCCGGGAAAACGATCGCGCGACGCCCGCTCGCTTGATCTTGAGCGTGGGCGTGAGCTCGCCCTCCTCGACGGAGAAGCTCCGCGGGAGGATCGTGAACCGTTTGATCTGCTCCACCCGCGCGAGCTCGCGGTTGACATCATCGACGGTCGCCTGGACGCGCCGCCCGATCCACTCCGACTCATGGGGGGCGACGCCGTCTTCGTGATATCTGGCCGCGGCCTCCTCGTCGAGTGTGATAAGCGCGCTGAGATAGCGCCGGCCGTCACCGATTACGACGGCCTCGCTTATGAGATCGCAATTCTTGAGACTCGTTTCGATGTTTTTGGGGGAGATGTTTTTCCCACCAGCGGTGATGATGATTTCCTTTTTTCGCCCCGTGATGTGTAAGAATCCTTCGTGGTCGAAGGCGCCGAGATCACCGGAGTGGAGCCATCCGTCGCGAAGCGTAGAGTTCGTGGCCTCTTCGTCTTTGAAATAGCCCATGAACACGTTTGGGCCGCGGACGAGGATCTCGCCGTCGGCCGCGATCCGCACCTGAACCCCAGGTAGCGGGGGCCCTACGCTGCCGAGCTTGGTTCGCGACGGCAGGTTGAGGGTGGTGGGGCCCGTGTCTTCGGACTGGCCGTAGACCTCGCGAATCACGATGTCGAGCGAGGCGAAAAATTCGAGAATCTCTTTTTGCACCGGCGCCGCGCCGCTTACGCACTCCCGGGCGTTGCCGAGTCCGAGCGCGGGTTTGAGCTTTGAAAGCACCAGTCGATTGGCGAGCTCGTATTGCGCGAGCGTCGAAAGACTGGGGGACTCGCCGCGGTTTCGGGCATCGTGAACGCGGGAGCACACGCGCCGCACCCAGGCGATGAGCAGCCGGCGGTGCCGGGGCGCCTGTTCCAGCCTGGCCGTCACGCCCGCGAAAAACTTCTCCCAAATCCGCGGAACGCCGAATACGACGGTCGGTTGGACCTCTTTCAGGTTGTCTGCGACCTTGTCCATCGACTCGGCGAAATACACGGCGGCGCCCGTGGTGGGCGGCGCGTAGATCGTGAGGAGCTGTTCGGCGACGTGCGACAGGGGCAGGTAGGACAAGCTCCAGTCGTCGGGGCGCGCGCCCACCACCTCTGCGACCTTTTTCGACGTCCACGCGAGATTGCGGTGGGAGAGCATCACGCCTTTGGGCGGTCCCGTGGTCCCCGACGTGTAGATGAGGGTGGCCAACCCGTCCATCTCGAGGCCCGCGACGCGCTCGTCGAGCTCGCCGCCTCCCACGTCATCGCCGCGGGCCAAAAACGCCTCCCAGGCGAGCACGCGATCATCTGTCGCCTGGGGGCCGCCCCGCATCGTGACGACGTATTGAAGATGGGGCAGCTCGTCCCATACCGCCGCGACCCGCTCCCACTGGTCGTGCGACTCGAGGAGGAGGACGCGGGACTCGGCGTGGTGGGCGATATAGCGAATCTCCTCACGCGAGCAGGTGGTGTAAATCCCCGCGGGCGCGGCGCCGGCCGCCATGGTCGCCATGTCGAACACGACCCATTCGGGTCGGCCCGCCCCGATAATGGCCGTGGTGTGTCCCGGTTTCACACCAAGCGCGATCAACGCCCTTCCCGCGCGCCTCACCTCGTCGGCGTACGATTGCCATGAAATCGGCTCCCACGCTCCCCGGTGTTTGACGACGTGAGCCGGCGCTTGCGGGCGCTGTGCTGCTTGTTCGAAAAGGCGCGAAACGATTGTATCGGCGGGCACGAGATCTCCTGTGGCACGTTCTTCCCCAGCGCGGCGCTCGTCGCCGGCGATGGGGGCGGTGCTTCGAGCGCGGAGCGCTGCTTTACGTCCAGCATCGCGTTGAGTTCACATCTCCCCGGGGCCGAGCCGGCCCTTCGGATTCGCGATACAGACGACACCAGCAGAAAAATCCAGCGGATACAACTGGGCGTCGCGACGAGCGCTCCACCCGTGCCGGGGGCGGAGCGCTCTTGGGAGCGGACTTCGCGAACGCGGGCCGCAAAGAGATCGCGAGCGTTACTTTGCCTTGCGCGCGCCGCGGCCCTTGCGGGCCGGCCGACCGGGTTTGCGCTTCGCGCGCGCCTTGCCCCGGCCGCCGCTGGCCGGGTAGTAGCGGGTGGCGCGCTTTTGACCCTCGGTGCGGATGCGCCGATCGGACAGGAGCTTTTTCACGGGAAGCGCCAAATCGCGTGTGCTGGATCCTACGCTGCGTGCGATTTCCTCCATTCGCTCACCGGGATTCTCTTGGATGTGAGCGTGGAGCTGTTCCGCCATTTGGTCCAGCTCTTCGGGGCTACGTTTTCCGCCCCGGCCGCGCCGCGCCGGCGCTTGGGGTTTGGTGTATCCGGTCGTGGCCGTTCGCCGAGCGGGGGCAGGCTTGCCGTCGTGAAGCGCTTCTGTAAGCGTATCCATCGCGGCCTGCCGTGCAATCTCGGTGACATCGGATACGAAAGCGGCGACTCGCTCGTTGATTTGACGTTGGAGATCAGGCATGAACAACAACCTTTCGTAATCGATACCGCCTCTGCGGTCCCAGGGTTGTAGCAAATCCCGCTGACATTTGCAGGATTTTGTACGTTTGATAGACATGGAATTCGAAGTTCGAATGACGGACAGGTATTCATCTGCGGACTCGACAGCGATTGCCGCCGCCTCCATGAAGATGTTCGCGCTCCCGCGCGGCGCGCATTAAAACCACTCAGAGACGATCACGGATGATCGACTTCTCACCCCGGGCGCCCGATTGCGCACGATCGTTTGCGATCGCGTCGCGCCACGGCCTTCGCGCTTGAACCCTCGCGGACCCGCGCCGACCCGCGCCGTGACGAGGGCGGATCGCGAGCCTGCGCGTCTCGGTCCGGCCGTGTGGCGCGGCCCCTGGCAGCCGGAAGAGCTTCGAGGCATCATTGTGAACGTTGTCGCCCCGGCGGACATATCCCGGCACGATTCCGCTCGCGTCGTGCGCAATCGCGGTGTCGGTGGTCCTGCTGGTGCCCCCGGCGCAAGGCGAGTCGGGCTCGGGCGATTCGTGTGGCGAAGGCGCGACGACCCAGGGCGCGACGAACGAGGGCGCGACGAACGATGATGGGACGAGCGGGTGTCTCGGCGACGACCGCCGCGAGGCTCCCGAGATCGCCGCGCGCGATGTGCTTGCGAGCGGCGCGCGGGTTTACGTCGTGCGCGATCCCAGCGCCGATCGGGTGGCCCTGCGCGCTGCCTGGCCGGGGGGGCTTCGCCGGGAGGGGCCCGAGCTCGGCGGGATCCACCACCTCCTCGCCCGCGTGATCACGAGCGGCTGCGGCGAGCGCGGGGAGCGCGAGGTGCGGCGCAGGCAACAGCGCCTCGGGGGCTCGATCGAGGGCTTCGCGTCGCGCGACGGGTTCGGCCTGCGCGGGGCGTGGCCGGCCGACGACTGGCGACGGGGATTCGATGTGTTCGCCGACTGCGCCGTTCAGCCGCGATTCGAGCACAGCGCGATTTTGCGAGAGCGCGAACGCATGCAGGAGCGCCTCCGCGCGCGAAAGGGCGATCCGAGCGCACTGGCGTTTCGCGGACTGGCCAGGGCGCTGTACGGCGCACACCCCTATGGCCAGGATCCGCTCGGAGAGCCCGAGTCCATCGACCGACTGTCGCCGCGGGTGCTTCGCGCTCACTTTCGGGATCACTACCCGCAGGCGGGCATGACGCTCGCGATCGTGGGAGACGTCGAGCCGGCCGAGGCGCTGGACGCCGCGCGCGCGCGATTCGGGGCGGCGCCGGATCGCGATCCGCCGAGCCCGCTCCCTGCGCCGGGGACGATGGCGGAGCGGGACCGCGACCTCGAGCTGTACGAATTCATCGATGGAGATCGGGCGTTCGTCGTGCTCGGCTTCCGCGGCGCGGCGCTCGGCGATCCGGACCGCTATGCGCTCGAGGTGCTGGCCTCCATTTTGGGCGCGCCTGGCGGGAGGCTCGCGCGCGCCCTCGGGGAGCTAGACACGGTGTACGACTTCGGGGCGGTGTCCACCTCGCCCGTCGACCCCGGCTACCTAGCCCTGTATGCCGCGACGAGCCCCGAGGAGCGGAGCGATGCGGCGCGGCAGATCGAGCGCGCCGTGCGGCGGGTTTCGCAAGACGGCGCGCGCGCCGCGGAGGTCGACAGGGCCATCGCGTCGCTGGCGGACAGCCACCGGCGCTCGCGGCATGCGCCTGCCGCCACGGCGGCTGCGATCGCCCTACACGAGGCCTACGGACTCGGCTACGCGCACAGCGTCGGGTACGCCGACCGGCTGGAGGCGGTCACTGTCGCCGACGTCGACCGCGTGGCGCAGGCGTATATGGGCGAGGCGCCGGGCGTGAGCGTGACGGCGACGCCCATGGAGCTATCGCCCGGCGCCGAGCGCCGCGTGCGCGCTGGCGGCCAGCCGGGGGAAGGGGCCGACGAGTGACGAGCCCGCGGGCGGCGTTCGGTCGCGGCGACCTCGCGACCAGCCTGGTCTTCATCTTCCCCCTGTTTTTGCTCTACGGCGTCGGCGTTTTGTTCGCCGACACGATAAACGGCGTCGATTTCATCACGCGCTTCGTCTACGCCGCGGTCGGCTACGACGCGATGCACTACCTCAAAGTGCAGGCGGGCCTCGCGGTGGTGTTTGTCGTGCTCCTCGTCGTGCTCAGGCGGCACAGGCGGGTGGCGCTCTCCGGTTTTTTTCCGCTCGTGTTGGAGTCGGCGATCTACGCGCTCACGCTCGGCTCGCTGATCCTGCTCGTCATGCAGAGCGTCCTCGGCTTTTCGCTCGGCCTGGCCGTCGCCGGCGATGAGGGCGTGGGCGTGTGGGAGGGGCTCGTGATCTCCGCGGGCGCCGGCGTCTTCGAGGAGCTGGTGTTTCGGCTCGGGCTGATGGCCGGGGGGGCGGCGCTCCTCCTGCTTCTCGGCGTGCCCAAGGCCGTCGCGCTCATCCTGGCCATCGTCGTTTCGTCGGCGCTGTTCTCGGCGGCTCACCACGTGGGCCCGTTAGGGGATCCCTTCGCGCTCGACGTGTTCACCTACCGCTTGCTCGCGGGCGTGGTGTTTGCGCTGATCTTCTACTTCCGATCGCTCGCGCACGCCGTGTACGCCCACTTTCTGTACGACGTGTATGTGCTCGTTTTGAGCCCGGCGTGATGCCGCCCGAACGTCGCCCCACATGCCCGCGGCCTGGCGCGCGGGACGCTCGGAGTCCGCGCGCGCTCAGTCGATGCCGTCGCCGTACTCGAGATCCATCGCCTCGACGTACAGATTGACTTTGCACCGTTTGACCTGCTCGGAGCCGGCCTCGCTCTTGTCGATCGACAGGCCATAGATGCCGACGTTTTTCAGCGTGACGGTAAACAGGGTGTCGACGCCGTCGGGGCTCACGAACTCGATCGCCCCGGTCCGCTCTTGCCGGGTTTCCTTGTCCCCTTTGACCACGGCGTCTTCGTACCAAGCGATAAAGTCGTCGGCGTGGTTGAGCGTGGTGTAGACGGTGAGGTTGTCGAACTCGAGGTTGGTGGGCTCGAGCTCGGGGAGGCGCGCTGGGCCCACGCGAAGCTCCTTGAGCTTCTGCTTGACGCTGAACGAGTCGATTTTGGCCACGTGGGTGGTGTCGATGCCGTCGAGGTGAAGGCGGAAGTTCGAGGGCGACCACTGCTTTTGGCGCCGGCTGATGACGCCGCTTACCGACTCCTCGCCCGCGCGCTCGAGGTCCACCGATTCGGCCTGTAGCTTCACGGTCAGGTAAGCCGGATCCGTGGAGCTGCCGTCGAGGGTGGGGAAGGTGGTCTCGGCGATCAGCGCGTCGATGAACGACTGCTCGAGCTGCGCCCGGTAGCGAGCGTCCGCGTGCACCACCGCGCCGTTTTTCCGGGTGAACTCACGCCGCCAAGACGCCTGGATCCACTCGAACACGGGCCGCGACATCGACATCCCGAGCTCCAGCGTGAGGGGCTCGACGCTCAGTGTGCCGAGGTGCTTGAACGTGGCGAAGTCGGGGCCGACCGTCTCGTCGATGACCTCGCCGACGAGGGTCCCGCCCTCGACCGACCGCACGTAGCCGGGGACGGGGGAGCCGTCGAGCATGAACACGAAGTGGCCGCCCGCGGTGGGGGACCGCTTGCCGAGGCCTGAAGCGAGATCGAGCGGGGAAGCGATGGGCATAGCGTCTACCTCGAGCTGGCCACGGCGGGGTGTCGGGCGCCGCGGGTCGACTTTACTACGGAAGCGCCGCGCCGATCCTTCCCCGCGGGGGGACTTCGTCGCTTTGCAGCCGCTCTGCCGCGGGGCGCCCTTGCGGGTGTCGCTCGGACCCCGTACCCTTGGGCATCATGGACGAGCAGGAAGTCGTCCAGGCTTACCGTAGCTACATCGAGCGCTTTGAGGCTGCGGTGGGGCCGAGCGAGCTTGGACAATTCGTCAAACACCGGAGCCGACTGGTCAAAAAGCTCCGATACGAGGAATTTGCATCCAAGTATCGCGAGTTCGACGAGATGGCGCGCGCCTACCAGGAGTCGCTCGAGCGGGGCGACACCATCAACGATTTGGTCGTCAAGGTGCTGCGCGAATCTGCGGACGAGCTGTTTTTGCCCAGCCCGGTAGACTGACGCCGCCCGAGCGAGCGGCGGGAGCGCGCCTGGCCGTCAGGGCCGCTACGGGTGCGGCGGCGGCAGCTTGTCGATGTCGAGCTGGCTCAGGGCGTAGCGGATGAGCTGGGACTTGTTCGCCTTGGTATAGCCGCGCCGCTTGAGCTCGGCCACGGTCTCCTCGAGGTTCTCGATGTCCTTGGTGTAAAGCGAGATGCAGACCACCTTGTAGTGCGTGGGCTTTGGCTTGGCCCTCGATGCGCGCGAGCGCGCGCCGGTTGGCTCGGCGTCCGCGTCGTCCCGGGAGGGGGCCGCGCCCTGCGAGTCGTTTCGCGCCGGCCGGCCGTAAAAGTCCTCCGAGAGGATCCGATCCGCTTCGTCTAGTGGGTCGTGGGCCAGGATCTTGTCGTCTGCCATCGGGTGCATCGCTCCTTGTCACGCGGCCGCGCTGGCGAAGGGGGCGGGGGCCTGCGCGCGATCGCGCAAAAGCCAGCTCACCACGCGCTCGTAGTCCTCCGCCCCGTGCGATCGCGGCGCGTACTCGAAGATGGTCTTGCGCCGGCTCGGCGCCTCGGCGAGGCGCGTGCTCTTGCGTATCGGACCGATACACTTTTCTTTGAAGTGCCCCTGCAGGGTGGAGAGCACCTCGCGCGCGAGGCGGGTGCGCGCGTCGTAAAACGTGGGGAGCACGGCCGAGATACGGACCGCGTGGCCCAGGTGGCGCTCGATATCCTTGATGGTGCGCAGGACCTGCTTGACGCCCACGAGCGCGAGGTAGTCACACGTTACGGGGATCACCACCTCATCGGCATAGCTCAGGGCGTTTTGGTTGAGCAGATTCAAAGAGGGACCACAGTCGAGGATCACGTACTCGTAGCGCCTCGAAACCTTCATCTGGTTCAGGCGGTGCGTCATGATCCGTGATCGTTGCTCCGGGTTCTGCCGCGCGAGCCAGATTTCGGCGGCGGCCAGTGTCGCGTCGCTCGTGATCGCGTCGAGCCGGTTACCCAGCGGCACGGCGATGGATTCCGGATCGTGCTCCTCGACCAGCACGTGGTAGAGCGAACGCTCCCCGGAGACGCCGAGCGAGACGCCCACGTTCCCCTGGGCGTCGGTGTCCACGAGCAGGCTTCGGTGCCCGCGCTCGGCGAGGCCGGCCGCCACGTTGACCGCGGTCGTCGTCTTCCCCGTCCCGCCCTTTTGGTTGAGAATCGCGATGCGGCGAGCGCGGGGGGCCCTGAACGCTTCGGCGCCGAGCCCGCGTTGCCGGCACGACAGCGAGCAGAAAAACCGTCGCGTCTCCGCAGTGACGGCGAGCTGGTAGACGTAGGTGAGCGCGAATGAATCTCCGCAGGTCGAGCAGAGCTTCGTCATAGCTCCAGAAAACGGCCCAACGCGACGATGGGCAAGTTTTCGGCCGGGCGGCTCGCTCTCGGGCGGCGAATCGCGGGCTCGTCCGGTCCCGCGGCCCCGGCTGGTCGCCGCAACCATGCTCGCCGCCGCCGGCGCTCGCGCGCAGGGCCACGCGAACGCGATTGGCTCTCAGACTGGAGAAACGCGCCGTTTCGAACGGCCTGTACCCACGGCGCGCTGACGGCGCGCATATTCGTGTTAAGCTTGAATGCGGTCGGCTCGGTCGGCGCCTGACGGTGTGGGCCGGCCATCGCGCTGTCGCGCGGAGGAGGCAAGGCGTGAACTGATGGCCGGGGATGGAGGACATCGCTTCGGGCGCAAGGTCGAATCACCCGGAGGACGCGGGCGGCTAGCGGCCGGAACCGGCCCTGGTGACGTCTCCCCGTCCCAGGTCGACGAGAGGGCGGCGGAACGCCGCATCCAGGAGCTCGAGGCGGAGCTCGCGGCCGCCCAGAAGACGATCAGCGCGCTTTTGGACAAGGCCGAGCAGCGCGCGGCGCCCGAAACGCCGCGCACCCGCGATGAGGAGCAGGCCCTGCCGGTGGAGCAGATCCTCGAAGAGCGGACCCGCGAAGCGGAGGAGAAGGGGGCGGCGCTGTCGCGGGCGAACGCCGAGCTTCGAGATCTCACGGCCAATCTCGACAAGATCGTACGGCAGCGGACGCGCGCGCTGTGCGAGTCGGAGGAGCAGCTACAGCGCAAGAACGAGGAACTCGAGCGGATGAACGCGATGAAAGGCGAATTCATCTCGATCGCCGCTCACGAGCTGCGGACGCCGATGACCAGCATCGTCGGCTACCTCGACCTCATGACCGAAGGGCGGTTCGGCGCGCTGTCCAAGCCGCTCGAACGCCCCGTTGCGGCGCTTCGGCGCAACGCGCAGCGGCTGAGCCGGCTCGTCGAGGACATGCTCGACGTCAGTCGGCTCGAGCAAGGGCGGATGTCGATCACGCCGGGGCCGTGCCGGCTCACCGACATCGTCCGCGACGTGGTCGAAGAGCTGGGTCCATTTTGGTCGATGAACCAGCAGTCGATGGTGACGCACCTCGATTCGGACCCGATCATTCACGCCGACGCCGACAAAATCCATCAAGTGGTGGAGAATCTCGCGGCGAGCGCCATACGCTACACGCCGGAGCACGGCGAGATCGAGATTGGGGTGGACGTGGCCCCCGAGGCCGAGTTCGCCGGGGAATGGGCGCGCCTGCGCGTACGGGATAACGGCATGGGGATTCCCGAGTCGCTGCGCGCGCGCATATTCGAGCCGTTTTCCGACGCGCACAGCGCCAAGCACCACACCTCGTCGGGCCCGGACTCGGCGGGGCTCGGCCTGTACATCGCCCGGGGCCTCGTGGACCTGCACGGAGGCCTCATCACCGTGGACTCCCGCGAGGGAGAGTTTACGGAGTTTACCGTGCTCTTGCCGCTGTCGCGGGCGTGACGCCCGCGGCGCCCGGCTTGCAACT
>SLNH01000138.1 GCA_007133195.1 Nannocystineae bacterium
GACGCAAACGACGCGGCCGCGGCGGCGGCGCAGGCGCGCCAGGGCGTCGGACCCGAGGAGGCTCGCGCGCTCGGCGATGTCTCCGTTCGCGACATCGACAGGCCAAAAATTTGGCCCGACGGGACGAGCGCGCCCGGCGCGGAGCCAGTCGGCGCGGAGCAAACCGGCGCGGGTCAAAACGGGCGGCCCGCCGACGCCAAGGTACGCGGGACGTCACCGGTCGCCCGCGCGCAGCGCGCCACGACCTCCATCGGTACCACCATCGTCGCCCGCGAGCCTCTCGGCAAGCGCGCTGTCGTGGCCGGCGCGGCGTTGGCCGGCGTGGTCGGGGTGACCCTGCTCGCCGTGCTTACGCTCGGCGGCAGCGACGATGAGGCGACCCGGGCCGCCTCTCAGGACGATGAGTCGGAGGCCGAGGGCGAAAAAGCGGCCACGGCGGACGAGGCCGCGGCCCCCGCGGAGCTCACGTTCGCCATTTATCCGAGCGACGCCGAGATCCTGCTCGACGGTGAAGCGATAGACGTCGAGAGTATGCCCCACCACGAGGTGGTGGAGGCCGGAGAGTACGAGATCACGGTCCAAAAGTCGGGCTACGAGACTCGCGTGGAGTCGATCACGGTCGAGGCGGGACAGGCTCATTTGGTGCACGAGCAGCTCGAGTCCGGCGGTAGCGACGAGGCGATCCTTCGCGTGGAGTCTCGACCGTCTGGTCTGTCTGCGACGGTCGATGGCGAGCCCGTAGACGAGCTCACGCCGTTCGAAATCAAGATCGAGCCGGGCACGCGCCGGATCGAGGTCGAAGGCCCCGGCGGCACCTGGAGCGAGGAGTTCGAGGCCACCGAGGCGACGGTTTACGCGTTCCATCCGGCCCTCGAGGAGGAGACCGCATCGCCGCGCAGCCCGTCGCGCAGCCGGCCGGCGAGCTCGTCGCCCGGCGCGGGCGAGTCCGCCGCCGGCGAGGTCGAGGCGCGCGAGCAGGACGCCGCCGACGATTCGGCGCAGGCCGAGCGCGACGGTTCGCCGCTTTTCGACTTCGACCACGAGCGCGCCGACACCACGCTCTCCTCCCTGCCCGTAGACGTCGGCTCGCCGCCGCCGGGCGGCGAGGTCGACGGCGCAGGCGGGCCGAAACGGGTCTCGGCGACCGAGATGGTGCGCCTCGCGGGCGCCGTCCCGGCGATTCGTTCGAGCGCGCGCACCACGGCCGAGGAGGCGCGGGTGGAGATGTGCGTGGACGAGCGGGGCGAGGTCACGAGCGTTAGCGTCGTGTCGAGCCCCGGCGTGCGGATCACCCGCGCGCTCCGGCGCGATCTGCGCCACTGGCGCTTCGAGCCCTACGAAGATGACGCTGGCGAGCGGCGCCCCGTCTGCTTCGAACAGACAGTGGGCTTGAGGTAGCGCGCTACGCGGCGGTGCGGCGTCGCGCCGAGCCGGAAATCAAGCCTTGCTCGACAGCGCTTTCAGCGAAAACGCCGGGCCCTCGCTCGCGGCGAACACGGGGACGCGGCTTCGCTTCGCGGCCCAGGCCACGATGGCGTCCACATCGTCGTCGGTGGCGTCCGGGTTGTGGTGAAACAGCGCCAGGTGCTTGGCGCCGGCCGACTCGGCGACCGCGATGGCGTCACTCACCGGGGAGTGCCCCCAGCCGCGGCGCAGCGCGTAGGCCTCGTCGGTAAACATCGCGTCGTGGATCAAGAGATCGACACCGTGAGCGAGCTCGAGGGCGGTGCTGAGGGGGCCGGTGTCTGGGTATTCGACGTCGCCGATGAACGCGAGGGCCTCACCGTCGGCTTCGATCCGGAAACCGAGCGACGCCATCCCGCCGTGCGGCATGGCCGCGGCGCGGACGCGAAACCCGGACAGCTCGACGGAGGCGCCGTCTTCGATCGTTTCGACGCGCACGCCGGCGGCTAGGTTCTCGAGGCCGTAAAGCGGGCTGTAGTGCGGGTTCAGGTGGTTTTGGAGCGTCTCGGTGAGCGACAGCTCGGTGGGTTCGGGGCCGATGATGCGGGTTTGGTTGCCCCGCACGAAAAACGGCGTGAAGAACGGGAGGCCTTGAATGTGGTCGAGGTGGGTGTGCGTCAGCAGGATGGGAAGCACGCCTTCGCCTCGCCCGAACTCGCCGTCCATGAGCTCTCGGGCGAGCTGCGTGACGCCGGTGCCGAGGTCGATGAGGAGCCGGTTTTCCGTCTCCGTGCGCACCTCCACGGCGGTGGTGTTGCCCCCGTAGCGAAGATACGCGGGCCCGGGCGTGGCCACCGATCCGCGCACGCCCCAAAAGCGCACCTTCACGAGCTCGCCTCCCGCGCCGCGTTCGGCCCCACATCGAGCTCCATCCGCTCGCGCGCGGTGATCACCTCGAGCCCGAGCGCCTTGCCGCGATCCGCGTAGTGATCGGCGATGTCATCCATCATGTCGTCGGTGTGCGATGGCGCGTGGTGGTAAAGGACGAGGCGCCGTACGCCGATCCCGGTACACATGTCGAGGGCGTGGTCCGGTGACGAGTGGCCGAAGTGCGGGAAGCGCTCGTATTCCTCGGGCAGAAAGTGGGTGTCGTAGATCACCGTGTCCACGCCGGTGAGCGCCTCGATCAGCGAGCGTTGCATTTCGTCCAGCGCGCGCTTGTCCTCCGGCGTCGGGATTTCGGGCCCAGGCAGAAAGTGCTGCTTGTGGAGAACGTCGGTGAACGGCGCCGTGTCGCTCACGTAAGCGATGCTCGTGCCGTCGGCGTCGACGCGATACCCCACCGCGCCAAACGGGTGGTTCAGCGCGAAGGGCAGGATCTCGAAGCTCTGAATGCAAAACGGGCGCTGGGGCGTCACCTCGTGAAAGTCGAAGTCGGCCGGAACCGCCTCGAGCCGAACCGGAAAGAACTCGCGCCGGGTGATGCCGGTGATCACGTGACGGAGCTCCTCCGTGGCGACGCGCAACCCGTGGATCGTGATGTGCGTGCCCTCTAGATAGGCGGGCTCGAAAAACGGCAGGCCCTGGATGTGGTCCCAGTGAACGTGCGAGAGGACGAGGTCGTACCTGCTGTCCTTTTCGCCGCGCTGCTGCTGCAGCGCGAGCTCCTGCCCTAGCGCGCGGAGGCCCGTGCCCGCGTCGATGATGAGGCAGGCGCCGGACTCTGTGCGGACCTCGACGCACGAGGTGTGTCCCCCGTATTTTACCGTGGACGGTCCCGGCACGGGGTAGCTGCCGCGCACGCCCCAGAAGGTGACCTTCACTGCGTAGTAGTCTAACGGATCACGCCGCAAGTTACGAAATTGGCGTGTCGCTTCCCGCCCTCGTGGTGGGGTAGGTTCGGCCCATGGCCATTTCGCAGGACAGCCCCAAGATCGTCGTTATGGGTGCGGGAGCCATCGGCGGCACCGTCGCCGGACACCTGGCCGAAGCAGGCGAGGATGTAACGGCTGTCACCCGAAATACACGGGTCGCAGACGCAGTGCGGCGTAGCGGGTTTAAGCTTGCCTATGGTGGTGAGCGACGCGTCGTACGAGGCCGTATCGAGGATCGCGTTCCGGCGGGTGAAACGTTCGATCTGGCGCTGCTCGCGACGCAGCCTTCTCAAGTGGAGGAAGCCGCGCGGTCGGTGCTGCCGTACCTTCGTGAGGATGCTCACATTGTGTGCTTTCAGAACGGTCTTTGTGAGGCGCGGGTCGCCCGCATCGCGGGTGCGGCCCGGGTGGTCGGCGGCATCGTGTCATGGGGCGCGTCGATGCCCGAGCCCGGGCTCTACGAGCGCACGGCCGCGGGCGGGTTCACCCTCGGCACGCTGGAAGGCGGCCTCGATGCAGTCCTCGGTGACATCGGGACCCGGCTCGAGACCATCGGGCCGGTCGCCTACACCGAAAATCTGCAGGGAGCTAGGTTCAGCAAGCTGGCCCTCAACTGCGCGATCTCCTCGCTGGGGACGTTGGCCGGGGAGAGGCTCGGGGGCCTCGTCCGCGTCCGCGCCTATCGCCGCCTTGCGCTCGAGATCTTTACCGAGGCGGCGGCCGTGGCGGACAGCGAGGGTGTTCGCCTCGAAAAGGTGGCCGGCACGCTCGATCTGTCGTGGGTGGCGCTTTCGGACGCCGAGCGCGCCCGCGGGGCGTCGGCCGGCCTCGCGGCCAAGCACGGCCTCCTTATGGCCGTGGGTTTCCGTTACCGCAAGCTTCGGTCCTCGATGCTCGCCGCCATCGAGCGGGGCCGAGATCCCGGCGTCGAGTTTTTGAACGGCGAGATCGCACAGCGGGGCGACGCGTGCGGCGTGCCGGCCAGGGTCAACGCGGCTGTCGCCGACGCCGTGCGCGAGATCGCCCGCGGCGAGCGGAAGCCGTGCCGCGCTAATCTGGATCAGATCTATCGGGAGCAAATCGCCGCGCCGGTCGCCGCGTGAGCGGCGTCCGGGCGGGTGGTCCTCGCCTTGCACCTCCCCGCGGCGAAAGCGAGGAGGTTTCGATCATGTTCAGAATGACCAACACGGGCGCGGAGCGCAGGACCCGCGAGCGCGTCGGCGCGCGCGGAATCGAGAGCAAGGCGGCCAGGGTGCCGTCGAACGTGTTCATGTGGGCGGCCGGGGCATCGGTTTTGGGATCGTTGGCCTTGCAGATGTCCAAGCGCCGGGAGGAGGCAAACTTTGTCGGCCAGTGGGCGCCGACGTTTCTGCTCCTCGGGCTGTACAACAAGCTCATGAACATGGCCGAAGAGGACTAGGCGCCCCGGCCGCGCGTAGACCGAAAAGCCGGCTCGGCGCGCGCAGACCGCCGCCGAGCGCGAAACTCACGCCGCCAGCCTCCGCTCCCGGCGCCCGGGCGTGTCCCGCGATCACGTCGCGGGAGCTTCGTCTGCGCGCAGGCGAGTGCTGATCCGCCTCGCGATCTCTTCGCGATCGGCCATCGCGATCCACGGCAGCGCGATGCGCACGCGATCGTCGCCGCGGCGATCCACGAAGCGGAGCCAGTCTCCGCCCACGATCACCTCGAATCGATCCTTGAGGTGAGCGCGACGCCGGCGCCCACCGCGGCCGTACGTCACGATCGTGCCGCCTCGCCACGCCTCGAGGCAAAGCCGCGGGTGCTCGCGAAACAGCGGCCGCGAAAACAGCTGAAGACCACCGCCTTCATCCAACAGGAGCACCCGGTGCTGGCCCCGGCCGAGCTCCGTGCCGTCGCCGGTGTCTGGCGCGTGAGCGCGCACGGCCTGGCGCAGGCGGACGCCGAGGCGCTCGAGCGCGCGGTCTCCTTCGAGGCCGCCGCGGTCGAGGATCGGGACGGGGCGGATGCCGACGACGCGCCGCACCCTGCGCGGCCGGTCCTCGTGCCAGAGCGCGGCGCCCCCGGCGGGGAAGCTCCGCGCCACGACGAGCCTTCGCCCGGCGAGGTCGAGCGAATGCCGGCGGCGCCGCCCGTCGCGCTCGAGCACGAGCCGCGAGCCCCCCACCGTGACCCGCCAGCGGCCGCCCAGGACGAGACGTAGCGCGTCCGGTCCGAGCTCGAGGCGGAGCTCGCCGTCTTTCGTGGGCGCTGACAGCACCTCGCGCTCGGCGATGCCGCGGTAGGGGCCGTTCACCACGCCAGGGTAGCTCGCCTGGCGTCTCGGCGCGCGGGCCGCCCGGCCCTGCGGCGTGCCGTACGCCCGGGACCGATTGTAAATAGGGCGCAGGCGAGTACACTCCGCGGCCTATGGCCCATCAGTTCGTGTACGTGATGAAGGATCTCCGCAAGGTCGTTCCGCCCAAGCGGGAGATCTTGAAGGGGATCTCGCTCTCCTTCTTCCCGGGGGCGAAAATCGGCGTCATCGGCGACAACGGCGCCGGCAAGAGCAGCCTGCTTCGCATCATGGCCGGTGTCGACCGCGAGTTCGACGGCGAGGCCTGGTCTGCCGACGGCGTGCGCGTGGGCTACCTGCCGCAGGAGCCGGAGCTCGATCCCGACAAAGACGTGTGGGGCAACGTCGAAGAGGCCGTGGCCGAGACGCGGGCGCTGCTTTCGCGGTTCGAAGACGTCAACATGAAGCTCGCCGAGGACTTGTCCCCGGACGAGATGGAGAAGGTGCTCGAAGAGCAGGGCAAGCTCCAGGATCAGATCGAGGCCGCGGACGCCTGGGATCTCGACCGCACCATGGAGATCGCCATGGACGCGCTGCGCCTGCCGCCCGGCGACGCCGACGTGACCGTGCTGTCCGGCGGCGAGCGCCGGCGCGTCGCGCTGTGCAAGGTGCTCCTGTCGAAACCCGACATGCTCCTGCTCGACGAGCCCACGAACCACCTCGACGCCGAGTCGGTGGCGTGGCTCGAGACCTACCTCGCGGAGTTTCCAGGCACCGTCGTGGCGATCACCCACGATCGCTATTTCCTCGACAACGTGGCCGGCTGGATTTTGGAGCTCGACCGGGGCGAGGGCCACCCGTTCCAGGGCAACTACAGCGCCTGGCTCGAGGCGAAGCAGCAGCGCCTCACCCACGAAGAGCGGCAGCAGTCGGCGCGGCAGAAGGCGCTCGCCCATGAGCTCGAGTGGGTCAAAAGCTCGCAGAAGGCCCGGCAGGCCAAAAGCAAGGCCCGCCTGTCCCGCTACGAGGAGCTGCGCGAGGAAGCCGAAAACGAAAAGCGGGATCCCGCCTTGGAGATCGTGGTGCCTCCCGGCCCGCGGCTCGGCAACGAGGTGGTGATCGCCGAGGGGCTGCGCAAGGGCTACGAGGATCACCTGCTCATCGACGGTCTGAACTTCAAGCTGCCGCGCGGCGGGATCGTCGGGGTCATCGGCCCGAACGGGGCGGGCAAGACCACCCTGTTTCGCATGATCGTCGGGGAGGAGAAGCCCGACCAGGGCTCGCTCGAGGTGGGCGACACCGTTCAGCTCGCGTACGTGGACCAGTCGCGCGAGGCGCTCGAGGCCGACCACACCGTGTGGCAGGAGATAAGCGGCGGCGCCGAGGTCCTCGAGCTCGGCAAGCGCACGGTCAACTCGCGCGCCTACGTCTCGAGCTTCAACTTCAAGGGGCCCGATCAGCAAAAGCGGGTGGGCGATCTGTCAGGCGGTGAGCGCAACCGCGTGCACCTGGCCAAGCTCATCAAGAGCGGCGGGAACGTGCTCCTTCTCGACGAGCCCACGAACGACCTCGACGTAGACACGCTGCGCGCGCTGGAGGACGCTCTGCTCAGGTTTCCCGGCTGCGTCGTGGTGATCTCCCACGATCGCTGGTTCCTCGATCGCCTGGCGACGCACATCCTGGCGTTCGAGGGGGACTCGCAGGTGGTGTGGTTCGAGGGCAACTATCGGGACTACGAGGCCGACCGGCGCCGGCGGTTTGGCGACAAGGCGAGCCAGCCGCACCGGATCCGCTACAAGCCCCTCACCCGTTAGATACGCTCCGCAGGAATGACAAACCGGCCTACGCTCGCCCCTGGGTTGCGCCGGCGGGCCCAGGCCGGTTCCCATCCAACCGTGTCCTCGCTACGCCGCGATCGTCGTTTCGCCGTGGCTTTGACTGACGCCATCCATTAGCCGTCCCCGTGCACCTGCGCCTCATCACGTACAACATCCACAAGTGCATCGGGGGGCTCGATCGCCGCTACGATCCCGAGCGCATTCGCGAGACCATCGCGCATTACGACCCGGACGTGGTGCTTTTGCAGGAGGTCGATCAGGAGGCGCTCCGCTCGGACGGCGACCGCCAGGTGGATCTGCTCGGCGATCTCCTCGGCCTGCGCCACCGCACCTACTTCCCCAATGTGACGGTCCGGCGGGGCGGCGCGTACGGCAACGCGATCCTGAGCCGGTTTCCGCTCAC
>SLNH01000434.1 GCA_007133195.1 Nannocystineae bacterium
CCGTGGGCCGGGGCCCTTGCCCGCGACGCGCCTGGCCAGCCCGCGCGCCCCGTCGGCCACGAGCGACCGCGCGATGCCGCCGCGAGCGTCGTAGTCCGCGAGCGCCGGGAACGCCGCGCGCAGGCTGAGCGACTCGGCCTCGCCGCCGAACACGCCGGTCACGAACGGAGAAACGAGCGACGCTTCAGCTTCCCGGCCGAAGCGGCGGCGCGCGAACGCCGCGACCGTCTCATCGGGCTCCGACCGAGCCGGCGGCTTGGCAAGCGGCTCGCCGAGCACAGCGAGCTTTCCTCGCCACGACAACAGATCGCTCCGCGCAAACGCCACGGGCGACAGCGGCACCTCGCGCAGCGCCCCCCGCGCGTACACCCACCGCTTGCGGGCGCGCGGCGCCGCCTTCGCCGTCGCCACCCCCAGCTCCTCGCAAAGCGGCACGGCCCCGCGCGGATCGCTGGCCAGAAATCCGTTCGCCGCGCGCTCGCACAGAAATCCATCGACGCGCTCCGACCGCAAGACGCCCCCCGGCCGCGCGCCGGCCTCCAGGACCTCCGCGTCCAGGCCACGCGCCACGAGCTCGCGGGCGGCCACGAGCCCCGCCACACCCGCGCCGATGACGGCGATGCGCGTCTCCACGGCCCGCCTCACGACCGCGCGGACTGCTCGCGCACCGCCCGGACCATCACGTCCACGCGCTCGGGGTTCGTCATCGGGAGCACACCGTGCCCGAGGTTGAAAATATGGCCCGGCGCCGATCCTGCTTTGTCCAGGACCTCGGCGACCCGCTCGCGCAGCGGCTCGGGCTCCAAAAACAGGCAAGTCGGGTCGAGGTTGCCCTGCACGGCCACCCCGTCCCCGAGCCGCCGACGCGCCTCGTCGAGATCGATGCGCCAATCGACGCCGACCACGTCCGCGCCAGCCGTGGCGATGTCCTCGAGGTAGGGCGCGCAGCCGTTTACGAAGTAGATGAGCGGCGCGGGGTTGTCCCGGTAGGCCGACGAGCTCTTGATCGACTCGATGACGCGGCGCGCGTAGGCGAGCGCGAACTCGCGGAAGTCCCTTGGAGCCAAAATTCCGGCCCAACTGTCGAACATCTGGATGGCCTGCGCCCCCGCGCGAATCTGCGCCTCGAGGTAGGCCGCCGTGGTGTCGGCGAGCGTCGTGAGCAGCGCGTGAGCGGCCTCCGGGTCGCCGAAAAGTAGGCCCTTGGTGTGCGGGTAGGTCTTCGAACCGCCGCCCTCGACCGCGTACGTCGCCATGGTGAAGGGCGCGCCGCCGAACCCGATCAGCGGGACGCGCCCGGCGAGCGCCCGCCGAATCTCGCGGATCGCGTCCATGACGAAGCCCATCGAGCTCTCGGGATCCGGCGCGGCGAGGCGCCGCACGCCGGCGCGGTCGCGAACGGGATTGGGGATCTGCGGCCCCACGCTCTCGACGAACTCGAGCCCGAGCCCCATCGGCTGAAGCGGGATCAAGATGTCGGAAAACAGGATGGCGGCGTCGAATCCGAAGCGATCGAGGGGCTGGAGGGTGACCTCGCACGCGAGCTCTGGCGTCTTGCAGATGTCGAGGAACGCGGCCCGCGACCGCACCGCCTGGTACTCGGGCAAATACCGCCCCGCCTGCCGCATCATCCATACGGGCGGGCGCGGGACCGGCTCCCGCCGGCAGGCCCGCAAGAACAGATCATTCGGCGAGTCGAAAGACGCCTCGGAGCTCTGTGCCGTCATGGGGCGGCATCCTAGCACGGCGGGCCGCCTTGGCCGCGAACCACGGACCGTGCGGTTTCGGCCGGTGCTCAGCCGCTGTAAAGTCGGCTCGCCATGGCCTCCTTTACCCGCGCCCAGCCACTCGACCTTCCCCGTGCCCTCGCAGTGGTCGCTGCCGCCGCCCTGGCCGGGCTCGCCTGCCCCACCGATGATCAGGGCGTCTCGCCGCCCTCCGATGATCCCACCGAGACGCCCGACGCCGGCGACAGGTTCCCGTTCGAGGACGTGGAGCTCACTCGCGAGCTCGAGATCGCGGGTCTCGAGGGCGATGTCCACGTCGTCCGCGGCGAGCAGGGAATCCCGCACATCTACGCCGAATCGGCGGGTGACTTGTTCTTCGCCCAGGGCTACGTCACCGCGCACGACCGGCTCTTCCAGATGGATCTATTGCGCCGCCTGGCCGCCGGACGCCTCGCAGAGCTGTTCGGCAGCGCACGCGACGACGCGATCGCGAGCGATCTCGAGGCGCGCATGCACATGAGAGAGCCGCTCGCCGAGGAGACGCTGGCCGAGCTCGAGGCGTCCGGGGATCCGCGCGACGAGGGCGTCCTCGAGATGCTCGAGCGCTACGCCGACGGCGTAAACGCGTACGCCGACGCCCTAGGCGCTGGCGATGAGAGCCTGCACGAGGCCGTCACCGAGCTTTGGGACCCCGACGCGCTAAAGCCGTGGCGGCCCGTGGACTCCCTCGTGCTCGGGCGGTTCATGGCCTTCGATCTATCGTACGACGCGCCCACGCAGATCGAAAACACACGCCTGTTCGACGACCTCGCAGGCGTGTTCGCCGACCCGGATCCGAGCGACGAGGCGCTCGCGGCCCGCGCTGGCGCGCACGCCGACCTCCTCCGCCACCAGCCGATCCGCACGGTCCCCACGGTCGACGGTTTTCCCGGCGCGAGCGAAGCGACCAGCGACGAGCGCGCCGAATGGGACCCCGACGAGCCGGGCGAGACCGGCGCGCGCGCCCCGCGTCCCTCCCCCGAGGTCGTCGCCGACGCGCTCGCCACCTTCTCGGAGGGTGCGGGCGCGCTCCGCACGCAAAATCACCTGCATCCGAACACGGGCTCGAACGCCTGGGCGATGAAGCCAGACGTCGCAGGCGGCGAGGTCGTCCTCGCCGGCGACCAGCACCTCGAGCTCGCCAACCCCTCGAGCTTTTATCCGAGCCACCTCATCGTGCCCGGCGAGCTCAGCGTTCAAGGCGTCGTCTTTCCGGGGATCCCCGGGATCGTGCTCGGACACAACGGCCGCGCGGCGTGGACGTCTACGACCGCCCGTCACGACGTAACGGACGTGTACCACGAAGAGATCGTCCCGTGCGCCGAGGGCGACGGCGACTGCGTCGTCTTCGACGACGGTGAGGTGCCGATCGAGTCGCGCACCGAGGTCATCGACATCGGCCTTTTTGGATCGATCGCCGAGAGCATGGAGGTCGATTACGAATCCGTGCCGCATCACGGCCCGTTCGTCCCCTCCATCGACGGCGACCAGTTCTCGCCTCGCGGCGGGGAGAACGAGGCGCTCTCGGTCCGGTACACCGGCTACGAGCCGACACACGAGATCCGCGCGTTTTACGATCTGATGTGGGCCGATAACGTGGACGACGCGTTCGAGGCGCTCGAGTCGTTTCAGTTCGGCGCGCAGGACTTTCTGGTCATCGATCAGGACGGGACGATCGGCTGGACGTCGCACGCCGACGTCCCCGCGCGAGCCCCGGACGCGCATACGTTTCACCCAACCGAAAATCCCGGCGGCCTGGCGCCGTGGAGGATTCTCCCGGGCGACGGCAGCGCCGAGTGGGAGGGCCTCCTGTCGCCCGACGACCTCCCTCGCGTAAAGGACCCGGAGTCCGGCTTTTTCGTCACGGCCAACGCCGATCCCGTGGGCGCCACGTTTGGTGGTGATCCGCTGAGCGGCCCCGAGGTAGACGATCGCCCGCTTTACTTCGGCGGGCGCTACGCCCACGGGCTCCGGGCGGGTCGCATTACCGACCTCATTCGCGCGCGCACCGACGCCGGCGAACCAGTGCAGATGAGCGACACGGTCGCGGCGCAGCACGATACGCGCTCCACGTTCGGCGAGCAGGTGAAACCCGCGCTGGACGAGGCGCTATCGCTATTGTCCGCGAGCGATCCGCCCGAGGACGTGAGCCAGTACCTAGCCGACGTGGGCGAGGAGGAGCGCGCGCTCATGGAGGAGGCGGCCGAGCGCATCGCCGACTGGTCGCTCGAGACGCCGCCGGCGGTGACGGGTGAGCCGAGCGACCAAGAGGTGACAGACAGCGTGGCCACGACGATCTTCAACGCGTGGATGCACTTTTTCATCGAGCGCGCGCTCGCCGACGCCTACGCGGCCGCCGGCATCGACGACGTGTTTTCCGTCCGCGAGGCCCACCTCGCGCGGGCGGCGGTCGCCCTCATGGCGGATCCCAAGTCGCTCGAGAGCGATCTGGCCCCGGAGACCGAGCAGCCGATCCTGTGCGACGACATGGACACCACGGACGTCGTCGAAAGCTGCGATCGCATCGCCCTCGAAGCGCTCGAGCTCGCCGTGTCGTGGGCCGCCGGTGAGGACGGGTTCGAGACTACCGACACGAGCGCTTGGCGGTGGGGCGAGCGGCACACCCTCACGCTCGAGCCCCTCGTTCCGGTCTCAGACCTCGAGATCGGCCCGTTTGCCCGCGCCGGCGAGAGCAGCGTGGTGAGCGTGTCGCCGTCTAGCTTCCGCGACCTGTCGATGCACCACCGCCCCCACGGCCCCGCCCAGCGGTTCATCGCCCACGCGGCGCCTGGCTCCGAGATTCGGGCGAAATTCCAGCTCCCCGGGGGCGTCGTTTTCGACCCCGAGTCCCCCCACTACCGCGACTTCCTCGACGAGTACTTCCTGCCCGGCGTTCACGCCGAGCTCCCGTTCTCGGAACGAGAGATCGCGGACGCCGGCAGTCAGCGGTGGCGGATCGCGTCCGGCGAGTGAGCGCGCCGCGCCGCGGATCGGCTCGAACGCTGCGATTTCGAAAACCGCGGGGGCCGCGGACGCGGGTGCCGCCGCCTCCGCGGGCGTACGAGGCTCAGATTTCGCAGGCCATGTCCTGGCCGCAGCACAGCGGGGACTTGACCTTGCCGTCGCCCTGCGGGCACTTGGCGATCGCGACGCTCGAACCGTCGTCCTTGGTAAGCGAATCGTGAGCGAGCTCAGCGCCGCACTTGGCGCACGCCATGTTGACGCTCATTCCACAGGAGCTGCACGTGTAGGTCGCCATGCCCCCTTCCTAACACGACGCGACGCGAAAATCGAGCCGATCGCCCCCGGGCGCGCGCTGCCGATTGACCGCTTCCCGCATTCCACCGCCGGCGCCTTCCGCGCTATAACCTGGGAGGATGGAGGAGCATCGGCGCCGATCGGAGATCCGGACGCACCCTCCGTGGCGGGCGACGACGGGCGGAGCGGAAAGGTAAGCCAACATGGCCAATATGGAAGCCTACGACCGAGCGCCCTGGAGGCAGCACTACAGCGAGCAGGCCGCGCGCGCAGACGTCACGCCTTCGGCGTCGAGCCTGGCCGAGCTCCCACAGGAGGCGGCGGAGCGGTACGGCGATCGCACGGCGTTTACCACGTGCATGCCGAACGGGATGGCGGGCTCGCTCACGTTTCGCCAGGTGGACGAGATGTCGAGCGCCTTCGCGGCCTTCCTGCGCCAGGAGCTCGGGCTCGAGCCGGGCGCGCGGGTCGCCCTGCAAATGCCGAACTGCCTGAGCTACCCCGTGGCCACCCTCGGGGTCCTGAAGGCCGGCTGCGTGGTGGTGAACGTCAACCCGCTGTACACCGAGCGGGAGATGGAGCATCAGTTCAACGACAGCGGCGCCGAGGCGCTCGTCGTGTTGGACATGTTCGCCGACAAGGTCGAGTCGGTGATCGAGCATACGAGCGTCCGGCACGTGATCGTCGCGCGGGTGTGCCAGTGGTTTCCGCCGGTGGTTCGCGGGATTTTGGGGGTCGTCCTCAAGTACTGGAACAAGGTGATCCCCAAGCACGGCATGGAGGTCTGGTCGATCGCCGACGCGCTCGACGCGGGCAGGCGCCACATCGCCGAAAATTCGGCTGACGTCGCGGGGTACTGGCGTGAGCTCCGCCCCGAGGACCGGGCGGTGCTCCAGTACACCGGCGGAACCACTGGTGTGAGCAAGGGCGCCGAGCTCAGCCACGGCAACATCCTCAGCAACCTCCGCCAGATCGAGCTGGTAGCCGGCGACCACATCGCCGACGGCGATGAGTGCGTACTCACGGCACTGCCGCTGTATCACATCTTTGCGTTTTCCGCGAACTTCCTCGCCTTTTACCGGCGCGGCGCCCACAACGTGCTCGTGCCGAACCCCCGCCCCATCCAGAACTGTCAGCGCGCCCTGGAGAACTATCCGATAAGCTGGATTTCGGGCGTGAACACGCTGTACAACGCGCTGCTCAACGAGGAGTGGTTTTCGCTGTATCCGCCGCGAACGATGAAGGTGGGCCTCGCCGGAGGTACGGCGCTTCACAAGGCCGTCGCCGAGCGCTGGAGGAGCATCGTCGGGTGCCCCATCGTCGAGGGGTACGGCCTCACGGAGAGCTCCCCGGCGCTGTGTTTCAATCCCGTCGAGCGCGCCCGCGCCGACAGCATCGGGATCCCGGTGCCGGGCACGAAGGTGCGCATCGTCGACGACGACGGGGAGTGCCTCGCGCCCGGGCTCCCAGGCGAAATCATCGCCCACGGTCCCCAGGTCATGCAGGGCTACTGGAACCGGCCCGACGAGACCGACAAGACGCTGAAGGACGGCTGGCTGTACACGGGCGACGTCGCTTATATGGACGACGACGGGTATTTCTTCATCGTCGATCGGAAAAAGGACATGATCCTCGTTAGCGGCTTCAACGTGTACCCGAACGAGGTCGAGGACTGCATCGCGCGGCTGGACCAGGTCCAGGAGTCGGCCGTGATCGGCGTCCCCGACGCGAACTCGGGCGAAGCGGTGTGGGCGTTCGTGGTGCTGCGCGAACAGGGCCTCACCGCTGAAAGCGTGCGCCAGCACTGCAAAAAAGAGCTCGCTCGCTACAAGATACCCACCCGCGTCGAGTTTCGCGACGAACTGCCGAAAACGCCCGTCGGCAAGGTGCTCAGGAAACAGCTCCGCGACGAGATCCACGGTCAGGCGACGGCGCAGCAGGCCAAAGACCGCGACTCCGGGGAGGCCACCCGGGTCGCGTAACGGGACGCCGCCCGCGCCTGGGCGGAGCGCTTGAATAGGAGAGAGCCATGCTGACGCCCCTCGAGGAGACCCTCCTGGCCGCGATGATGATCATCATCATGTTCGGACTGGGCTCCTCGCTCACGTTCAAGGACTTCCGCATCGCCCTTCGCCACCCCCACGCGGTGCTCGTCGGGTTCGCCTCGCAGTACATGATCATGCCGCTCATCGCCTTCGGCATGTCGCGCGTCCTGCAGCTCACTCCCGAACAGACGGTCGGTCTGGTCCTCATGGGCTGCATGCCCGGCGGAACCACGTCCAACATCTTTGCGTACTTTTCGAAGAGCCTGCTGAGCCTGAGCTTGATGATGACGGTGTGCTCCACGTTGGGCGCCGTGATCATGGTGCCTATCCTTATGGAGCTCTTGGCCAGCGGGGACGACGCGTTCCGCATTCCTCCGGGCGAGATCGCTTCGCTCCTGTTCGTGCTGCTGATCCCCACCCTCATCGGCATGTGGCTGCGAAGGAAAAATGCCAACGTAGGCGCGGTATTCGAGCTCGCGGGCGGGCTTTTCGGCTTGCTCGTCATCGTGTTCTTGGTGGTCACGTGGGTGCCGCGAAACGCCGAGTTGCTCGCGACCACCTCGCCCCTCGTGTACGCGGGGGTGATCCTCCTCGGCGTGATCGGCTTCGCGTTCGGCTACGGCTTCGCCCGCACCCTGCGGCTCGATCCGCGCAAGGCCCGCACGGTCTCGCTCGAGACCGGCATTCAAAACGGCCCGCTGGGGATTCTCATCGTCCTCGTCGCGTTCTCGGGGGCGACGGAGCAAAAGGTGCTCCTCATCCCGGTGATGTATTCGCTATTCATCGTGTTCACATCGACGGGAGCGACGCTCATCTACCGCCGCATCACCCGCCGCGAGGAGCTCGCCCGGGATCAAGCGAAGGTGGAGCCGTCGTGACCGCGGGCAAGGCGCACGCGATTGACCGACGCTCGGTCGGCGCCGCGTGCCGACGCGGAGTGAATCCGGCTACGAAAACCCATCCAGCGCCGCGCGCGCGAGCTCGGCCGGCCCGGCTCGCGATTGGAGGGGTGGCTTTCGCTGGTTTGTCACGCTCCCTATAATGGGCGCGTGGCGTCATCTCCCATCACCGTGAGGCTCCGTTGCGCCTCGTGGGACCAGCTCGAGTCGATCTACCGCCGCGACCTGGCGCGTGGCGCGCTGTTTTTGCGTGCTTCGCGGCGACCGCCGATCGCGACGCCCATCACGATCCACCTCACGCTCCCGTCGGGGACGCTCATCGTCCTGAGCGGGTCGATCTCCGAGCACATCGCCCCAGGCGGCCTCGGCGGGCGAGGACCGGGCATCGACGTGGAGCTCGCCCCGATTCCGGCGAGCACGATGTGGCTGGTGGAGGCAGCGCTGCGCGCTCACAAGCAGCGCAGTCGCGCAGCACCGCCCGATGATCCTGAACGGGCACCGGACGAGATTTCAGCTCTCGGCGCGGAGCACGAGCAAGGCGAGGCGACGCTGGAGGCCGGCGCGCCGGTGGCCGCGGCCGAACACGAGCTCGTCGCGGCGCTCCAAGACGAGCTCGGCTCGCTTCGCCACATGAGCCCCACCCAGGTGCTCGGCGTCGCCGAAGACGCGGGCGAGCAGGCGATCCGCGACGCGTTCGCGCAGCTCTCCCGGCGCTACCACCCCGACAAGTTCGCTCGCTTCCACAGCCGCGACGCCCGGGAGCTCGCGACCGAAATCTTCATCCTTATCCGCGACGCGTATCGCGCCCTGAGCTCCGCAGCCCCAGGCGGTCCGGCCGATCTCCCAAAGCCCGGCCTCTCGGGGCGCAAAAGCGAGCGGGCGAGCCCGAACGCGAACGCGAGCCGGCGCGACGGCGCTGCCCCGGGCGCGATACCGTCGGGACAGAAATCGAGCCCCACGACGGCCGGCGCCAGTGCCGGCGGCCCCACCGGCCCCCGTGCCTTCCGACCGGCTCCCGAGCCCGCCACCGGGGCGCAAGCCGCGCCTCACGACGACGCTGCTGCGCCGGCGCCGGCCGAGTCCAGCGCCGGCGGGCACGTCCGGGCGACGGCCCTCCTCGACGCGGGTCGCTACGACGAGGCGCTGACATTGTTCGCGCTCGCGTCCCGCCGGGACCCGGGCGACCGCGAGGCGGCGCTCGGCGTGGAGGTGGCCGAGGGACTCAAGGCACTCGCCGCTCGTGATCGCCTCGAGGCGGCGCAGCGCTTCGAGGCCGCGCTCGAGCTCGATCCAGCCAACGAGCGCGCGGCGCGGGGCCTCACGGAGATTCGCCGCCAGGCGACCGAGGAGCGCAAATCGTTCCTCTCGCGCCTGCTCGGGGAGAAGGAATGATGGTGCGTGGCAGATCGCAAAGCCCGATCCTCGGAATCGATCTCGGGACGACCAACTCGTGCGCCGCGGTGGTAGACGCGCGCGGAACGCCGCGGCTGGTGGGCGAGAGCGCCGAAGGGCGGGTCATTCCGTCCGTCGTCGCGTTCTCCGGCGAAGACGCTACCGTGGGCGCCGCGGCCGTCAGGCAGGCGATCACGAACCCCACGCGCACGATTTTCGGCGCCAAGCGGCTCATGGGCCGCAAAGTGAGCGCCGAGGACGTGTCGTGGTTCGCCCGCGCGGCGCCGTTCCGCGTCGTCGCGGCACCGAACGGCGACGCCTGGATCCGGATCGGAAAAGAGGGGCGCTCGCCCCAAGAGATCGCCGGCTACGTGCTGCGGAGGATCCGCCAGAGCGCCGAGCGTGACCTCGGCTTGCCGGTCACCCGCGCCGTCGTGACCGTGCCCGCCTACTTCGACGACGCGCAGCGCCAGGCCACCCGCGACGCCGGCACCATCGCAGGGCTCGACGTCGTACGCATCCTCAACGAGCCAACGGCCGCGGCGCTGGCTTACGGTGTCCACCGAGCGGGCCCCGGCCGAAAAATCGTGGCCGTTTTCGACGTCGGCGGAGGCACCTTCGACATTTCGATCATGGCGGTGGAAAACGACCTGTTCGAGGTGCTGTCCACGAGCGGCGACTCAGCCCTCGGCGGCGATGACTGGGACCGCCGCGTGGTCGACCGTCTCGCCGACGAGATCTTCGACGCGCACCGCATCGACGTCACCGGTGTCCCGGTGTCACTCGGGCGGCTTCGGGAGGCGTCCGAACGGGCCAAACGCGACCTCAGCGAGCGACAAGAGACCGCGATTCAGCTGCCCTACCTGGGACAAGCGGAGGGCGGCCAACCCGTGAACTTCGAGCGCGTCTTGCGAAGGGGCGAGCTCGAGTCGCTCACGGCCGATCTCACCCAGCGGCTCGCGATCCCGTGTCGCCGCGCCCTCTCGGACGCGGGGCTCTCCCCCGCCGAGGTGGATCAGGTCCTGCTCGTGGGCGGCATGACGCGCATGCCCGCGGTACAGGCGATGGTCGAGGAGATCTTCGGTCGCAAGCCGAAAAGGAGCGAGCACCCCGATGAGGTCGTCGCGCGGGGGGCGGCCGCCCACGCCGCGATCCTCGAGGGAGAGCAGGGCGAGGCCACCCTCCTCGATGTCACCCCGCACACGATAAGCATCCGCGTCGGCGACGGCTCGCTCGTCCCCGTGATCTCGCGCAACTCCATGCTCCCCGTGCGCACACGCAAGCTGTTCGCAACCACGATGGACGACCAGCGCCACGTTCGCATCGAGGTTTATCAGGGCGAGGGGCGAGACGCGGCGTCGAGCCGAAAGTTGGGCCACGTGACCCTCGACCAGCTGCCGTCAGGCCCTGCAGGATCGGTCCGCGTCGAGCTCATCATGACAATCGACGTCGAGTCGATCCTGCGCGTCACGGCGCGAGAGCCGTCTACCGGCCGCGAAGCGAGAGTGCGGATCTCCCCGTCGGGCGGGCTCACCGAGACGGAGATCTCCCGCATCATCGAACGGCGGCGCGACGAGGCCTCGCGCGAGCCCGAGGGTGACCCATGAGCGACGCCCGCACAAACGATCCCGAGGACGCTGTGCTACGCGTCGCCGACGCGATCGGCGGTCTCATGGAGTTTTGGGGGTTCAAGCGCAACATGGGTAGGCTCTGGGCCCTCCTTTACCTCGAGCCCGGGCCGCTCGCGGCGCAGGATCTGAGCGAGCGGCTTTCGCTGTCCAGCGGAGCCGTGTCCATGACGCTCGCCGAGCTCTCCAAGTGGGGCGCGGTCAAGAAGGCGTGGGTGCCGGGCGAGCGCCGCGACTACTACGAGCCCGAAACGAGCATCTGGAAGATGGTCTCGCGCGTCTTTCGCGAGCGCGAGCTCCGGCTCATTCAAACCAGCATCGAGACGTTCGAGGCCGCGGTGGACGCGCTCGGGCGCGCCGGCACGGGAGAGCGCGCCGAGCGCTTCGCGTTCGCCCGCGCGCGCATCGAGCGGCTGCTCGAGCTCGCCCGCGTGGGCCAAAAGCTCCTCGAAGCCATTTTGTCCGGCGAACCGATCGACGCGACGCCCATCGCCGAGTTTCCCGACAGCGAAGGCTAGGGGGGCGGCTTATGGGCGGGCTTCGTCTCCGTCGCCGTAGGCATCCCCGCCCGCCCAACTGGCTAGAATCTGCTGGACCTCCTCGTCCTCCGTCTGCGCGAAGTCGTCGTAAAACTGGCCGATGCCGAAGAACATCTCCGGGGTCGACGGGCAGACCACGGCGTCTGCCTCGGCTCGAAGCGCATCTACCGTTTTGGAGGGCGCCACCGGCACGGCCACCACGGCGCGCGCCGCGCCGTGCGCTCGCACCGCGGCTATCGCCGCCCGCATGGTCGCACCGGTCGCGAGCCCGTCATCTGCGAGGATCACGGTCATGCCAGACACGTCTAGCGGGGGACGGCCGGCCCGGTATAGCTCCTCTCGCCTCTCGAGCTCACGGAGCTCCCTTTTCGCAACCGCGTGAAGGACATCCTCCCGGACCAGCGCCGCGACTTCCTCATTGCGCACCGTGACGCCGCCGCTCGCGATGGCTCCCATGGCGAGCTCCTCCTGGCCCGGCACGCCGAGCTTCCGCACCACGAGTACGTCCAAGGGGGCGCGGCGCGCGCGCGCGATCTCGGCGCCCACGATCACACCCCCCCTAGGTAACGCGAGCACGAGCGCGTCGCCCGCCAGGGCCTCCTCGCGCAGCGCTCGGGCGAGGACGGCGCCGGCGTGACGCCGGTCGCGATAGAGTCTTACGGCTCCTAATTCCGCCATCACCCGGAACGAAGCAGGCGACGTGCCAACCCGACTCCATCTCCCGCATGCGTGATCGGCTCCGAGTCGCAGGGTGCGCGCCTCGCGAGTCGATAGAGGCGTCCCGCCCGTATGGCTCGCGGCTCTCGACGGTGCCGGCGGGATCCGGAACACGAAAGGCGGGAACCAGCCCGCCTTTCGTATTCACTCATCTCGATTTTTGGCCCTACGCGCGTTCGCGCCTGTGGCCGCTTTGCTGGCTGATCGCTCTGTGAAAAAGTGGCCTCCTGGCTGGGCGTTCGCTCCCCGGATCATGTCCGGTGGCATTGTCCGCGCGAAACAGCCGACTGGCTGAAATGATGGCGGACCCGTTCGGAGCCGCCAGCCAGGAGGACCCTCCCCTGCCCCTCCTCGCGAGCTTCCCGCTCCCCGGAAAATGACCGGTGGCATTGCCCGCTTCCCGACCGGATGGTCCGGCCACACGATCGCGGGTGGTTTGGAGCGGCTCGCGAGGAGCGGTTCGCAATTCCCTCCGGCGAGGGGCCGACGAAACGCGATGACCGAATCACCTCGTCGCCGGAGGGCGTCAATGAGCGGGTGGCGCGTCAGGTGGAGCCATCATGTCATTACCTCCATGAGGACCTGAAACTTTCGAAGCGGCCACGTTGCCATGAGTTTTCCGCTTTCAACGAATACCTTAACCACGGCCGTTACGCCGCGCAACCGGAATCGTGCGGGCGAAACGCCGCTCTTGGCCGGGCGGCGGGGCTAAGTTCGGGCCTACTAGCAGCGGTGCGCTCCTAGGCGGTGAGCGCCAAACAACAGCTTTTCAGCGCGAATCTGGCCCGGCCTGCCCTAGCAGAAACCTAGCCAGCGCCTCGGCGCGCATGGGGAGGGAGGAGATCTCGATGTACTCGTCGTGGGTGTGAAAGCCCGCTCCGCGCGGGCCGAGCCCGTCGATGGCCGGCACCCCGGCCGCGCTCACGGTATTGGCGTCGGATCCGCCGCCGAGCAAGCCGGCCTCCTCCGAACCGAGCCCGCTTTCACGCGCGCACGCCGCGTAGCGCGCGCACAGCGCCGCAGAGGCCGCGGTGCGTTCGAGCGGCGCGCGGCGAACGCCGCCACCAAGTTCGAAGCTGGCGCCCGTTTCTCCTTCGAGATCGCGCGCCGCGCGCTCGAGGGACGCCATCACCTCCCGCCCGTCCACTGCGCGCTCGAACCGAAAATCCAGCAGGCACGAAGCGTGGGCGGGGACTGTGTTGGCCGCTTCCCCGCCCTCGATCACACCCACGTTGACGGTCACGCCGCGATCGTAATCCGTGTGCGCCGCCGCGGCGGCCACGAACCGAGCGAGCGCCGTGATGGCGTTCGTCCCTTTGGCGTGCTCGTTGCCGGCGTGCGCCGCGCGCCCCGTTGCCCGGACCCGCACGCCGCCGGTCCCCTTTCGCCTCGTGATGATCCGGTCCTCCACCCGCCCCGCCTCGAATACGAGCGCCCCGCCGGCGCCGGCGGCGAGCTCGCGGACGAGGGGCTGAGAATCTGGCGAGCCGATCTCCTCATCGCCCACGGAGACGAGCGCGAGCGGGATCTCGGCGAGCGCGCCCGCCTCGGAGAGCGCGCCGAGCGCGGCCCAAACGGTGACCAGCCCTCCCTTCATGTCGAGCACCCCCGGCCCGCGCAGGCGATCGCCGCGGAGGTCCCACGCCTCGAAGCTGCCGGGCGGGAACACGGTGTCGTGGTGTCCCACGAGGAGCAGGCGCTCGCCGCCGGCGCGCGCCCAGGCCGGCGTCCGCCAAACGAGGTGGTCGCCCGTTCCCGACCCGGGGCGGATGTCGACGGAGAGCGCCGGGAAGGCGAAGTCCTCCCGCATCATGGCGCCCACGGCGTTTACGTTATCGACCGCGCTCGAATACGAGTTCTGCCTGACCCAGCGCTCGAGGATCGGAAGCGCCGATTCCGCGCGCCGAGCCGCGGCGACGATCGCCTGGTTTTCCATGGCGTCAGTGTCCCCGATCGCCGATCCCATGCAAAGAGCCCCCGGCGCCGAGCGAAACCTTGGAGCGCCGCGAGCGGGCGGCTTTCCCCGGCCCGAGCTCTGTAGTATCAATCGCCCAGTCATGACTACCGCGAAAGCGCTCAAGGCGGCCGTCATCGGCGGCACCGGTTACGGCGCGGCCGAAATGCTCCGCCGCCTTCTGATCCACCCTCACGTCGACGCCTTGCGCGTCGCGAGCATCGATCACGTGGGCGAGCCGCTCGGCGCGGCGCACCCGCCGCTGTCGGGACTGTCGGATCTCGTGTTCGAGAACGTTTCGCCCCGAGAGGCCGCCGCGGGCTGCGACGTCGCCCTGCTCGCGCTCCCCCACAAGGTGACCGCGGAGAAGGTCCCCGAGCTCGCCGAGCTCGGCGTCAAGATCGTCGACATGTCGGGCGACTTTCGCCTGCGCGACCGCGACGTCTACGAGCGGTACTACGGCGTCACCCACCCGGTTCCGGACCTCCTCGGCGAGTTCGTCTACGGACTCCCCGAGCTGTCCCGGGCGCGCATCCGATCCGCGCGCTACGTCGCGTCGCCGGGTTGCTTCGCCACGAGCATCGAGCTCGCCCTGCTCCCACTGGCCCGCGCCGGCCTCCTCGACGGGCCGATCCACGTCACGGCGATGACCGGGTCGTCGGGCTCTGGGGCGCTCGCCGCCGCGGGCACCCACCACCCGGTGCGCGCGGGCAACCTCAAGAGCTACAGGCCGCTCACGCATCAGCACACTCCCGAGATTTTGCAGACTCTCGCCGACGCGGGTGCCCCTGACGTACAGCTCCGCTTCGTCCCCGTGTCAGCGCCGCTCGTCCGCGGGATTCTGGTGACGGCCTTCGTGGAGGTGGACGCCGCCGTGGACCGGGAGCGCGTCGAGGAGCTGTTCGACCGAGCTTACGCCGAAGAGCCGTTCGTCCGCCGGCCGAAAACCAGGCTCCCCGAGATCGCCGCGGTGGCCGGATCAAACTTCGCCGAGGTCGGCTTTCACCTCGGCGACGCGAGCGCCGGCCGGCGCACGCTCACCGTGCTCTCGGCGCTCGACAACCTGATCAAGGGCGGCGCGGGGCAAGCGATCCAAAACATGAACCTCATGCTCGGCCTGGACGAGACGACGTCGTTGGCCGACCCGGGGCCGTGGCCGTGAGCGCCGGCGAGCTCACCGTGATCAAGATCGGGGGTGAGCTCCTCCGCGAAGGCCCCACCGGCGCCGAAATTCGAGCCATCGCCGCCGACGCCGCCTCCCTCGCCCGCCGCGGCGACCGCGTCGTTTTCATCCACGGCGGCGGGCCCCAGGCCACCGAGCTCCAGCGCGCCCTCGGCCAGGAACCCGTGGTGGTCGCCGGCCGCCGCATCACTGACGAAGCCGCGCTCGAAGTCATGAAAATGGCCGTGGCCGGCAAGGTGAACGTAGACCTGTGCGCGGCGCTGCTCGCGGCGGGCGCGAGCCCCGTGGGCCTTCACGGCGCGAGCGCGCGCGCCATCGCCGCGACGCTGAGGCCGCCCCGCGTCGTGAGCGGCGGAGGGCCCGATCCCATCGATTTCGGGCGCGTCGGCGACGTCGCTGGGTTCAACGCCGAGCTCGTGGGCACGCTCCTTGGCGCGGGCCACATTCCCGTCCTCGCCTGCTTGGGCGCCGACGAAGCCGGAAACGTGCTGAACATCAACGCCGACGTCGTGGCCAACTACGCCGCGGAGGAGCTCGCCGCCGCGCACCTCGTGAGCGTCACCGGCGCGCCCGGCGTCCTGCGCGACGTAGCCGATCCGACGAGCCGAATTCCCGCCCTAAACGCCGCGGAGGCCCGCGCCGCGATGGCCGACGGCTCGGTCAAGGCGGGGATGATCCCCAAGCTCGACGAGTCGTTGCGGCTGCTGGAAACCGGCCGGGTCGCCCGGGTGTTCATCGTCGGCGGGCTCGGGCCGGGCGATCTCGTGCGCGCGCTCGACGAGCCCGGCTCGGTGGGCACCGCGCTGCGCGCGTGACGCTAAACCCGTCCCGAAAGCGGGCCCCTACGAGCCGCGCTCTCGGCTGCTCGGCAAAAATAGGCGGCCTAGTTCCAGCTCGACTTCCTCGAACGGAGGGATCCGGGCGGCGGCTGCGTCGTCATACGCGCCGACCTCGACCCAGCGGCTCCCCTGCAGCTCGAGCACTTCGAGCGTCCTCGCTTCGGGATCGACAATCCAGTAGTAGGCGACCCCGTATTGCGCGTAAAGCGCGCGCTTTTTCACGCGGTCGCGGGACGCGGTGCTGGGCGAGGTGACCTCGCAAATCCAGTCCGGAACCACATCCACGGGACGCACATCCCCCGGATCGGGCAGCCGGTGACGCCGCCACCCACTCAGGTCGGGACGCACGACGTCGTGGGCGGCGAGCTGAACGTCGACCTCGACGAAGATCCACCACCCGCCGGGCCCGCCGCGGCCGTCGTCATCGTGAAACGGGCCGCCCACGAACCGCCGCAGCGCCCCCTGGGAGTTCGCGTGGCGCGGCAGCGGAGCAGGCGAGACGACGATCTCCCCGGCCAGGATCTCCGCCCGCACGTCGTCTCCCAGTTCGAAGAGGTCTTTATAGGTCGCGAGCTCGGGTCCCGGCGACACGCCCATCACAACAGCCTACCACGCACGCCGATCCGCGCCCGCACGCTGGCTCGGTGCCGGTTCCAATTCCGGTGGCCGGTGCCGGTGGCGCCGGAGGCGCGCGCCCGCCGCGGAAGGGGGCGGTTCTGCTCATGCTCACCGGGCTTGCCGATCCACGGGCTGCGCCCGGCCTAGGGAAGCGAAGTCGAGGCGATTGTTGAGCGCCGCGCGGGCCCGTGGTAAGCGCGGGGCGTGCGCGTGGTCGCCGGCGCGATTTTCGCTCTTTGTTTCGCCGCTGCGCTCGGCTGCGGCGGCGATGGTCCGAGCTGCGGCGACGTCGGCAACCGCGCCGTGGAGCACATCCGCGCCGAGATCCGAGACGCGGACGACCCGGCCGAAAAACAGGCGATGGAGTCGATGCTGGGGCCGCTCAAAGACGACCTCGTGTCGAGCTGCGAGGACGACGCCTGGGTGCGCGAGGCGCGGGAATGCTTCGTGGAAGCCGCCACGCTGGAGGCCGCCGGCGCTTGCGCCGAAAAGGCGTCACCTCCGGATCCGAGCTGAGCTGCAGCGATCTCGCCACCACCCCGGCGAGTGCCCCTCCGGCATCGGCCGCCGGTCCGCGAGCGGCTGGCTCCCCGCGTGCCGACCTGGATCGGATACCGGCTCGGAACCGAATACCGAGGCCGTAACCAGGACGCGGATCGCCGATGGCGAGCTGCGAACTTGGCGCCGGAGTGCGGTTCCGATACCGTCTCCGGGGATGAATATCGAATACAACCACGGACTCGGCAAGGACGAGGCGCGCGAGCGGCTCAAGGCGCTCGGCGACTACCTCAGCAACAAACACGGCATCCAGGTGAGCTGGTCGAGCGACGAGCGCGCGACCTTCAAAGGCCGATACATGGTCGTGTCGATCGACGGCGAACTGATCCTCGGCGAGGAGAAGGTGAGCTTCTCGGGTAAAGATCCCGGCCGGCTTTGGCGGAAAAAGGCCCAGGGCTACATCGAGGACAAGCTCAAGGCCTACCTGGATCCCAAGACGCCGGTGGACCAGCTTCCGCGAAGCTGAGCGCCGCGCGGCGGGCCGATTTTCCGCCCCGACTGTCGCTACCGACCGGGCACCAGCGGGGGCAGCGCTTCGCTTACGGGGCGGCGCTGCCTTCGCCTTTGCTCGCCGAACGACTCACGGTACAGAAAGCTCTGGAGGCCGCGGGTGACCTCGGCATCGATGGCGGCCGGCTCGAGGCCCTCCCCCTCGAGGCACGTTTGCATCGCCTCGACGAGTGACCAAAGGCTGGTGGTGAGTGTGTGCGCTCTCGCCATGATGCCCTCCTGGCGCCTCCCATCCGCACTTTCTCGCGGGAACTTGCACCGCGGCGGTCGCAAGCCGGATACGAGACGCGAAATGCAGCCGTCGCAAGCTCCCCTGAGCGCGGTTTCGTCGCGCAGCCCGGACCATACGAGTGACGCCTAGTCGCGAGGCTCACCACGTTCAGGCGAGATCGCTGCTTGTTTCGGCGCTTTCTCGGAAGACAGGCGGAGCCGGCCGTCTATTCCCGCCCCTAGACGGGGGGTGCGGATTTGCCACCTTTGAGCCGCTGTCCGCCTTACGCGTACATGTGAGCGTGCGCATACAGGATCGCACATTGGAACATGAACGCGGTTAAAGTCGATGTCCCACACCTAGGCCGAGGTCTGGTAAATACACATTGGTCGCGAGTGAGGCTGCCTCGACGCGCCACCAGCTCGCGAGCAACCCGGGGGCCGCAAACGCGGCCTCAGCCTCCGCGTTTCCAGAGATGTTTTATGTCCCGCGCCCCCGCCGCCCTCGTGGCCCTCGCGTCCCTCGGCCTTCTGCCCCTCACCGGATGCAGCCCCCACGGCGATGACGCCTCCTCGTCGGCAGACTCTGATAGCTCGGTGCAAGTAGACGCTGGAGCAGACTTGCCCACGGACCGCTGCGAGGTGAGCAGCGGAAGCGGCGACGCGACCCTGTATCGCGGCGTCGTCCTCGCCCCGGACGGCGCGATGCCGCGCGGCGAGGTCGTTACCGAGGGCGATCGCATCGCCTGCGTGGATTCGGACTGCGCGAGCGAGTTTCCGAACGCCACGATCGCCGAGTGCGGCGCGGCCGTGATCTCGCCGGCGCTCGTCAACCCCCACGAGCACATGCGCTTCAACGAGCTCGGCCCGCATTGGGACCTCGGCGACGAGCGCTACGACAACCGCCACGAGTGGCGCGGCGAGCTCAGCACCCCCAACAATCCGAGCGGCACAGGCCGGAATTCTACAGGCATGCGCTGGAACGAGCTCCGCCAGCTCATCGGCGGAACGACCTCGGTGATCGGCTCGGGCCGAGCGTCGGGCATCGTCCGCCACCTGGACGACCTCCAGAGCGCCGAGCGCGAGCAGGGCTTTCGCCAGGTGGTCTACGAGACGTTCCCGCTAGACGATTCCGACTCGCAATTCGCCGACGAGCTCATCCCGCCGGAGAGCTGCGAGGGCTGGAATTTCGAACACGACGCGTTTTCGGTGTCCCAACAGCCGGCGTACCTGCCGCACATGGCCGAGGGCATCGACCCCTATGCCGCCGACGAGTTCCGCTGCCAAAGCCAGGATTACGCCGACGGCGGCCGCGACTTCGCCCAGCCGAACGCCTCGTTCATCCACAGCATCGGCCTGGACGCCGTCGATTTCCACCGCATGGCTCGGGCCGGCACGCGGCTCGTGTGGTCGCCGCGCACGAACATCGCGCTTTACGGCGTGACCGCCGACGTGAGCACGTTCCACCGGTTTGGCGGCACCATCGCGCTCGGCACCGATTGGGCCTATACGGGGTCGGCCAACATGCTCCGCGAGCTCACGTGCGCGGATTCCTACAACCGAGACTATCTGAACGGGATCTTCACCGATCGCGAGCTGTGGGAGATGGCGACGATCAACGCCGCGATCTCCGGCGGGAACGACCACGTCATCGGCTCTCTCGAGGAGGAGAAAGTCGCCGACATCCTCGTGGTGGACGGCGCGCCCGGCGACTACCGGGCGGTGCTCGACGCCGACTCGGAGGACGTGCTGCTCGTCACCCGCGACGGCGAGCCGTTTTTCGGGGACGCCGACATCTTGGACGGCCTGATCGGCGATCGCTGCGATCCGATCGACGTGTGCGGAAACGAGCGGGGCGTGTGTCTGTCCCGAAACCTGGACGACGGCACGAGCTACAGCGAGCTCGCCTCGTCGGTGAGCGATGACGCCTACCCCGTGTTTTTCTGCGGCGATCCGCCCGACGAGCCCACGTGCGTGCCCTCGCGGCCGGGCGAATTCACCGGGATAGCGAGCGACGAGGACAGCGTGGGCGACGGCATCCCCGACAGCGAGGATCTGTGCCCCGAGGTGTTCCACCCGATCCGCCCCATCGACGACGGCGCGCAGCAAGACGCCGACGGCGACGGTGCGGGCGATCCCTGCGACGAAGAGCCGGTCCCCTCTGACATTTCGGGAGACGGCGTCCCCAACGACGAAGACCTCTGCCCCTATGACCACAACCCGGCCCCCCAACAAGACTCCTCCGGGGACGGCAAGGGCGACGTCTGCGACGCGTGCCCGGATGTCCATAACCCCCACACGCCGTGCCCGCCGGATACGGTCACGACGATCCGCGACATCCACACCGAGCTTGGCGACGGCGACGACGCCGTCGTGCTCGGGGCCGTGGTCACCGGGATCTTCCACTCGGGCGCGACCATTCAGGATCCGGATCCGGACGGCGCAAACCCCGAACAGAGCGGGCTCACCGCGTTTACGGGCAGCCGCCCCGCCCACCTGGAAGTGGGCGATCTCGTAAACGCCGTCGGCGAAAAGAGCGACCACTTCGGCAACGTGGAGCTCGGGTTGCCCGCCACCTTGAACCCGGTCGACACCGGCTTGGCGATCGAGCCCACCGAAGTGAGCGTGGCGGAGGCCGCGAGCGACGCCTACCAGGGCGTGCTCGTGGAGATCACGAGCGGTGAGGCGAGCAGCCAAACCTACGACTGCAGCCAAGACGACGAGAACTGCAGCGACGACGGCCTCTGGGAGATCCAAGGCGACGGCGGCGAGTCGATCGTCGTGTACGACCGCCTATACGACGGCGACGACTGGGACGACCACGTGGGCGAGCTCCCGATCCGCGGCGTCGTCATGTTCCGATTCGGCACCTATCGGCTCATGCCGCGCGGCGCCGCCGACTTCCCGTGATGGCACAGCTCGCGCCCCCCGCAGCCGACCGCCCGGCCGCGACCGTGCGAGCGCCGCTATAAATCGAGCTCTGCGAACACGGGGGCGTGGTCGGACGGGCCCTTCCCCTTGCGCGCTTCGCGGTCGATGTAGGCGCCCGTGCAGGCGCGGGCGAGCGGGCGGGTCACATAGACGTGATCGATGCGCAGACCGCGGTCTTTGGGGAACGAGAGCATCCGGTAGTCCCACCAGCTGTAGTAGCCGCCGCCCTCCTGGTGAAGCCGAAAGCTGTCCACGAGCCCCCAGTCGCTCACGTCGGACAGACCGCGCCGCTCGGGCTCGCTGCACAGGATCTTCCCCTCCCACTTGGCGGGGTCGTAGACGTCGCGATCGTCGGGCGCCACGTTGAAATCGCCGGCCACGACCACCGGGTCGTCCGGATCGAAGCGAGCCTCCAGATAGCGCCTGAGGCGCGAGAGCCACGCGAGCTTGTAGTCGTATTTGTCCGTCCCCGGCGCACGCCCGTTCGGCACGTAAACCGAGATCACCCGAACGCCCTTGACCGTCGCTGCCACGAGGCGCGCCTGCGCGTCGTCGTCGCCGTCGTCCAACCCTCGCGCAGGATGTTCGAGAGGAAGCCGCGACAGAATGGCCACCCCGTTATACCCGCCCTGACCGTGGAACACGACCTCATAGCCGAGGTCACGAATGACCTGCTCGGGGAAGGCGTCGTCGGTGACCTTCGTCTCCTGCAGACACGCGACATCGGGCTGTCGATCGTCCAGCCACGCGAGCATGCGCTCCTTTCGCGCGCGGATCGAGTTCACGTTCCAGGTGGCGATCTTGATCACGCGCCATGTCTACCACGCGCCGAGTTGCTTGTCCTCGGACGCCCGAGAAGCGCGGGCGCTCCCATCGTGCTTTCCCCGCACCTCGTCAGGCTCGCCGCCGGCCGCCGCGTCCATCTCCACGAGTCGCCGATAGCCCGAATACCACCGTCCGAGCGCCGTCATGGTCGCCCCCACGCCGGTGATGAGGAGCGCGGCCCCGATGACGTGTAGACCGTACTCCGCCGTTGCGGGTCCCGCCTCGAACCAAGCCGTGACGAGCGCGCCCATCGCCACGATGGCGACCCGCTCGGCGCGCTGCATGGTTCCGCCGTCGAGGGTGAGACCCACGCCCTCACCGCGCGCGCGCGTGTAGCTCACCATCATCGACCCGGCGATCGCCAACACCGCGGCGCCCAGCCACGCGCTGTCGCGCAAATACCACACGAACCCAGACAGAACGAGAAGCTCGCCCCACCGATCCCCCACCGAGTCGAGAAACGCCCCGGCCCTCGTCGGCTTGCCGGTCGCGCGGGCCAATCGCCCGTCGAGGATGTCGAGCGCGCCCGCGAACACGTAAAGCCATGCGCCAGTGGCGAGGTGATGGGTGGCGATCGCGACCGCAGCGCCCAAGCAGAAGGCGAGGGACGCCAGGGTAAAGGTGTTCGGGCTGAGTCGAAGGCGGACCCCTACCTGCAAAATCGGCTGCAAAAGCCACAGAAAATAGGTCGTGAGAAACCGCCCGAACAGCGCCGAGGCGCGCTTGCTCTCGGCGCCGCCCACGGCCGGGGGCCGTCCGGCGGCGGTGCGAACCACATACACCGCGAACATGACGATCATGTATGCGGCTGGAACCAGAGCCGGTGCGAGGATGGCGAGCCGTTCCATGGAGGCCGACTCTGCAAGCTACCTACCGCTCACGGCACCACCCCGATCGCCCCCGTGGCGGTTGGGGCGCCGCGGATGCGCCCATAGGAGCGTCAGATCGAATAGCATCCGGTCGCCGGCCGCGCCAAAGGGTTCCCCGCAGGGCCCGGGCCCACTCGGCGGCCAGTAGATCACGCGCACCGCGAGAGGTTCTCCGTGCATCTCAGATCCAGCCCCATAACCCGGCGCACCCACATCGCGCGTTTGTTCGCCACGGCGGGCGGCGTCGGCTACTCACCGTGGGCGCCCGGCACCGCCGGCACGATCGTGGCCATCCCGATCGCCGCGGTCACAGCGCCGCTAACCGCGCCGCTGTTTTTCGCCGTGTGCGCGGCCGTCGCCGCCGTGGGGATCTGGGCCGCCGCGGAAGCCGACCGCTCGTGGGGAACACACGACGCCAGCGCGATCGTCATCGATGAAGTCGCCGGCTATCTCGTCGCCGTGGCTCTGGTGAGCCGCGACAGCCTCACCGCGCTCCTCGCCGCCTTCGTCTTGTTTCGCGCGCTGGACATCCTCAAGCCGCCGCCCATACGCTGGATCGATCGCACCATCGGAGGCGGCACCGGGGTGGTGCTCGACGACATCGCCGCGGGCGTCTACGCCGCGATGATCCTCTATGTGCTCGATCGCCAGGGCTGGCTCGCCCTGCTCCCGTGACCCGTTTTGCCACACCGTGCCCTCGTGCACGGCCTCGTCGCGGCTCCGAAGGTGCGATAACAGGCGACAGCCGGCGCACGCCGGGACAGCGCGCGTTCGGCCTCGTGAGGGCCCCCGCGGCTTTCCGGCCTCACGGCGCTCGCGGTAGATTGGGGCAATCCCAACCAGGAGGCGTCACCGCTGAGCCACGACGATAAACAGGGACACGGCCGCACGTTCGGCCGCTACCGCGTCCGCCGCGAGCTCGGGCAGGGCGGGATGGGCTCGGTGTTTTTGGCCCACGACGAGCTGCTCGGGCGCGACGTGGCGGTCAAAACGGTCATCCCTCCGGCGAGCCGTGCGTCGGCCGAGGCGCTGCAGAAGCGCTTTATGAACGAGGCGCGCGCGATCGCGACGCTCAGCCATCCAAACGTCGTCAACGTCTTCGACGCCGGCATCGAGGGAGACACGCCCTATCTCGTGATGGAGGTGGTCTCCGGCCCGAGTCTGAAAACTCGGCTGGCGGAGAGCGGACCGCTCGAGCCCTGGGAGGTGTGCGCCCTCGGCATTCAGATGGCCCAGGCGCTCGCGGAAGCGCACGGCGTAGGCATCGTCCACCGTGACGTCAAACCGGCGAACATCCTGCAATCCAAGGCCGACCAGTGGAAGCTCGGCGACTTCGGGGTGGCTCGCATTCCGGACTCGTCGCTCACGCTGACCGGCCAGTTTCTCGGCACCCCGGCCTACGCCGCGCCCGAAGGGCTGACCGAGGGCTCGTTCGGCGCCAGCTCGGACGTCTACGCGCTGGCCGCCACATTGTTCGAGGCGGCGTCGGGGAAGCCTCCGTTCCCCTCAGCTGCGCGTGGCGGCCATCGCGTCGGGCGAAGGACCGATCCCGCTCGCGGCGGTCGCGCCCCACGCGCCGGCCGACCTCGGCGAGGCGCTCGCGCAAGGCCTCGTCGAGAATCCAGATTCTCGTCCTTCAGCGGCGGCGCTCGCCGAGACCCTCGCGCTCGTATCGATCCGCGCGGGTGCTCCCCCGGCCCGCGAAAAGGCCCAGGCCGC
>SLNH01000171.1 GCA_007133195.1 Nannocystineae bacterium
AGCGCCGGCCCTGCCCACACCGCCCCCGCGAGCGCGCCCGCCGCGACGAGCGCCGCCGCGAGGGTTCGCGCCCGCGCGCGCCCACGCGAGATCCGGTCTAACAGCGCGGTCGCCTCGCGGTTATCGGGCTCGAGCGCGAGCACGCGATCGGCGAGCGCGAGCGCCCGCGGCGGCTCGCGGCGGGCGAGCGCATTCATCTCGCGGAGCGACGCCGACAGCGCGATGTCGCGCGCTCGCGCGCTTTCGCCGTCGGGATCTTCGAAATAGCGCCTCGCCCGCGCCTCCGGTTCGTCACCGGCCAGCGGTCTGGCGACCTCGTGCAGAGCCCGCGCCGCGGCGTCCGCGTCGGCGTACCGATCGGCCGGATCGTGGGCCATGAGCTGGCGAATCACCCCTGCCAGATCCGGACCGACCGCGCGGTTTCGCCTAAGCGGATCGGGGATGTCTCCGCTGAGGAGGGCCGCGAGCGCCTTCGTCATGGGCCCGCTCACGGGCAGCGAGCCCGTGGCCAGGTAATACAGCGTGGCCCCCATCGCGTACAGGTCCGATCGGGCGTCGTGACCCTCGCCGCGCGCCTGCTCGGGCGGCATGAAGCTCGGGGTGCCGAGCACCGCGCCCTCGCGAGTCACGAGGGAGTCGTGGCCTTCCACGCGCGCCACCCCGAAATCCGACAGAAGCAGGCGCCCCCCCGATCCGATCAGAATATTGGCCGGCTTCACGTCGCGGTGAACGATGCCCGCGCGATGAACGGCGCCGAGCGCCGAGGCGATCACCACCCCGATGCAGGCGACGAGCTCGGCGGTGATGGGGCCGTGCTCGCTGGACCACTCGGACAGCGTGCCGCCTGGCACCAGCTCGAGCACGATATGAGGGGGATCGGGCCCCTGCGCCGCGGGCGAAATCTCGGCCGGCAGCGCCGTGCCGCCCACGTCGTGGATACGGAGGATATGCGGGTGATCGAGCGCGGCCGCGGCGCGCGCTTCCCGGTGAAAACGCGCGACCACCTGCTTATCTCGAGACAGGTGGGGAAGGAGGACCTTGAGGGCGACATCGCGACTTAGCTCGGGATCCCGGGCGCGATAGACCTCCGCCATGCCCCCGCTCCCCAGGTGGGAGAGGAGCCGGTAGCGCCCGATCACCGAAGCCGACAAGCCGGCCTGCGCGGCGAGCGGCGCCGGCGTATCCGGTGCGGCGCGCGAGCGGCGAGCCGGCCCGGACAGCCCCTCGTCGGCGCCTGCCGTGCTCGCCACCCCCTCGGCGAGGATCTCCTCGCGCGACCGCGGCGTATGGGCTAACCCGTCGGCCCCGACTCGCTCCCCGCGCCCTTCGCGATCGCTTTCCCCGCTCTGTCGCGCCCGCGCGCCGCCTTTCGGCGCGTCGCGCGGGCCCGAATCTTCGCCCCGCTCGTCAGGCTCAGGCCTCCGAGCTCCAAACCTCGTAATTCGACCCTTCACGCTGCTTTGAGACTCGCATGACGCGTGCCATTCGCGCACTCAATTCGTCACTGCCGCCGTCGCCGAGCCCCGACGTGGGGACGACGGCCACGGCGAGCTCGAGCGGCTGTGCGGGATCGAGCGCGGCGGCGTCGCCGCCTTCGGCCGGGCTGGCCTTCCGGAGCTCATGGCGGTGCTCCTCGAAGGCGTCGATAATGCCCTGCGCGAGCGACTCGCCCACATCCGGATCGACGACGGCGACGAAGTCCACGCCCCCCAGGTGCCCTACGAACCCGTCGTCGCCCGCGACGCCGCGCACGCGATCGAGGATCAAATGCCCCATCGAAGCCACGAACGCGTCGGCGCGGGTGTGGCCCACCGCGTCGGCGAAGCCGTCGAATCCGCGCACCTCGACCTGGAGCACGGCGGCCTGCTTCGCCTGACCCAACAGCTCGTCGACCCGCTCCTCGACCGCCGTCGATCCGGGCAGCTCCGTGGTGGGGTTGCGCTCGCGCTCGCGCCGAGAAGCGCGGATAAGCGCCGCGACGCGCGCCGACAGCTCCCGCAGATCGAACGGCTTCACCAAGTAGTCGTCGGCGCCGGCCTCGAACCCCTTGACCTTGTCGTCCACGCCGTCGAGCGAGGTAAGCATCAGGATCGGCGTGCGCGACAGGATGACGTCGCTCTTGAGCCGCTCGGCCACCTCGTGACCGGTGAGCGAAGGCATCATGACGTCGAGCACGAGGAGATCCGGGGTGTGCATGCGCACCGAGCTGAGCGCCTCCAGCCCGTCGCGCGCACGGATGCACAAGTAGCCCGCGTCTCCGAGGGCCATATTCACCATGTGAGCGATCGAATCGTCGTCTTCTGCGACGACTATTTTCTTGAGCAGCATGGAGCTCGTGATCCGCTACGCTTGAGGAACGTCGCTCGTCGGTATTTCTTACCGCGACGACGCGCATTCGGTCAACGAAGGGCGTCTCGTCATCTCCATGCACGTACTAACACCCGCTCACCACCGCCGGCCGCTCGAAAACGGCCTCCCGGTCGTCGCGATCGACCTGCCCCACCTTCACACACTCCACATCGGGATGTACGTGAGGATCGGCTCGCGCTACGAAGGCCCGGACACGAGCGGTCTGTCGCACTTTGTGGAGCATATGCTCTACCGAGGCACGACCTCGCACCCCTCGTCGCTCGCGCTGAACTTCGCCTTCGAAAAGCTCGGCGGACACCTGCACGCCGAGACCGGACGAAGCGACTCCCTGTTTCAGACCACCGCGCTCCCCGATCTGGCCGGCGAGGCGCTCGGGCTGCTCGGCGAGCTGTTTTCAAGCCCGATTTTCGGCGACATCGAGCGCGAGCGCGCCCTCATCCTCGAGGAGCTGAACGAGGACTACGACGAGCACGGCGCCCTGGTGAACGGCGACGACATCGCGCACGAGCTGCTGTTCGGCGAGCGCGGGCTCGGCCGGCGCATCCTCGGCCCGCCGGACAACATCCGCCGGTTTTCGGAGGCGGACGTGCGCGGGCACTTCGAGGCCTACTACGGGGCCGAAAACGCCGTGCTCTGCCTCGCGGGGCCGATCGCCGACGCCCACATCACCGCCGCCGCGCGCGCCTTCGGCCGGCTGCCGAAAGGGCGCGCCACCCGGCTCGACACGGCCGCCCCCGCCGCCGGGCCCCACTACCGGTACGTGGCCGAGCCAGGGTCGCAAAGCTCGCTCACGGTGCTCCTGCGCGCGATCCCCGAGCGCGATCCCGACGACACGGCGTGCGCGGCGCTCGTGCGCGCGCTCGACGACGGCATGTCCACGCGCCTGCACTATCGAATCTGTGATCAGCTCGGCCTCGCCTACAACCTGTCGGCGGGCGTGGACAGCTACCACGACGAGGCGGTGCTCGAGGTCGCCGGGGCCACCGCGCACCGCAAGGTCGCACCGCTTTTGCGCGAGCTGTTCGCCCTGTTCGAAGAGCTCCGCGAAACTCCCGTGTCCGATGAGGAGCTCGCCAAGCTCAAGGCTCGGGCGCAGTTCGACCTCGCGTCGGCGATCGACGAGCCGGCGGCGATGGCCGCGTGGTTCGGCGGCGGATCGCTGTACGCGCAGCCGCCGCGGCTCGAAGACCGGCTCGCCGCCCTCTCGGCGCTCACCCCGGCGGACATCCAGCGCGCGGCGCGGCGCGTGCTTTCGCCGGAGAACCTCGCCGTGGTGGTGGTGGGCTCGCTCTCGCGCGCCCGTCAGGGCGAGGTGCGCGAGGTCGTCATGGGCTGGAATCCCGGCTGATGGCGTTCACTCACAGGAGCTGCGTGGCGAGCTCCGCGAGCGCCGAGCGCTCGCCCTTGGTGAGCGTGATGTGGCCCGCGATCGGTTGGCCCTTGAACCGCTCGACCACGGTGGCCAGGCCGTTGTTCGACGCGTCGATGTAGGGATTGTCGATCTGGTAGGGATCGCCCGTGAGCACGATCTTCGTGCCGTCTCCGGCGCGGGTGATGATCGTCTTGACCTCGTGAGGGGTCAGATTCTGGGCCTCATCGATGATCATGTACACGTTGGGGAGCGACCGGCCGCGGATGTAGGTGAGCGGCTCCACCTCGATGTAGCCGAGCTCGAACAGCTCGCTCGCGCTGCGGCCGTCGCGGCGCTGCTCCTTACCGAAGCCGAGCAGGTGCTCGAGGTTGTCGTAGATCGGCTGCATCCACGGGTTTAGCTTCTCCTCGATGTCGCCCGGCAAATAGCCGATGTCTCTGCCGAGCGGAAAGATGGGGCGCGCGACGAGGAGCTTGTGAAAGCCCTGGTCCTCGAGCGCTTTTTGCAGGCCGGCGGCGAGCGCCATGAGGGTCTTCCCGGTCCCGGCCTTGCCGACCAATGTCACGACTTGAACGTCGTCGGCGAGCAGGAGGTCGAGCGCGAAGTGCTGCTCCTTGTTGCGCGGCTTGATGCCCCACACGCCCCCGGCGAGCTTCGAGATCGGGCGCGCCCGCTCGCCGTCGAACCGCGCGAGCGCGCTCTGGTGGGGGCGGCCCGGCGAGCCCAGAATCGCATACTGGTTGACGACGAGCGGCTCGTCCAAGGCCACCTCGCCGGTCGCGTAAAACTCCTCGATGACCTCCGGGGTGGTCTCGATCTCGGCCACCCCGGTATAAAGCTCGTCGATCGAGATCCGCTCGGCGTCGAAGTCCGCGGTCTCCAGGCCGAGGGCATCCCCGCGGACCCGCATGTTCACATCCTTCGTGAGCAGGATGGTCCGCCGCCCTTCGGTCGCATCGCGCGCCGCGAGCGCGGTATCGAGAATCAGGCGATCCATCTGCTGGGAGCCCTGCGCCGCAGGGCTGCCAGCCTGAGGCCTCGGCCCGAGCGCGACCCGCAGCACGCCGCCGCCGTCCAGTGTCACGCCCTCGGCGAGCCCGCCGCGGGCGCGCAGGCCGTCGAGGAGCCGCGCCACTTCCCGCGCGTTTCTCCCGAGCTCGGACAGGTCTTTTTTGAAATTGTCGATCTCCTCGATCACATAGATCGGGAGCACGACCTCGTTGTCCTCGAACGCGAACAGGGCGTTCGGATCGTGGAGCAGAACGTTCGTGTCGAGGACGTAGGTCTTTTTGGCCACGGCGTCATCATCCCGACCGCCGCCCGCGGCTGTCAATTGACGGCCCGGGCTGTCCGCGAGGCGCCGTGAGCGCTGCCCGCGGCGTCCCGCCGCGCCGCCCGGTGATTCTTGCCGCGCCGAACGGAGCGCCGTCCGGCGCCAGGGGGCGCTCCCGCCCGCCCCGCGCGAGAGGTCTCCTCATGAAGCCTTCTTGGTCTCGCGCAGGGTCTGTCGCATCGCGGCGAATTTCGGGTAGGAGACGACGCGATTCCGGCCCGACTCCTTCGCGTGATAGAGCGCCTGATCGGCGCGCTCGATGAGCACGCCTTTGTCGGTCCCGTCGCCGGGGAACGTCGCGACGCCCACCGACAGCGTGATCTGAAACTTCCCCTGCTCCGAATCGAACTCGAGCGCGGAGACCTCCTGGCGGATCCGGCTTGCGAGCTCGATGGCGCCCTCCTCGCCGGTGCCGTCGAGCACCACGGCGAACTCCTCGCCCCCGTAGCGCGCCGGGATATCCGTCTTTCGCACCACGCTCCTTAGCACGACCGACACTTGCCGCAGGACCTCGTCGCCCACCGGGTGGCCGTAGGTGTCGTTTACGCTCTTGAAGTGATCGACGTCGGTGAGGAGGATCGACGTCTCGTGCCGCTGCCGCTCGGCGCGCAGCAAAAGCTCGGCGAGCCGCTCTTGGAAGTAGCGGTGGTTCGCGAGCCCGGTGAGGCCGTCGGTGGTCGCCATGGTCTCCATCTGCTTGTACATCATGGCGTTTTCCACCGAGATGGCGACCTGGTTGGCGATGACTCCAAGCATCTCGCGAACGTCTTTGCCGAAGCGCTTCTTTTCGCGAGACAACAGCGTGAACGTGCCGATCGCGTCGTCTCCCGACAATAGCGGCAGCACGAGCACCGAGCCCGGCTCCTTGATGCGGGCGCGCTTGGTGAAGATCGGCGTGTGCGTGTCGCGGAGCTCGCCGCCCGCGGGCAGAAAGTGGCGGTTTTTCACCACCATCGACACGAGCCCCGTATTGGGACGAAATTCGAGCCCATCGAGGCTCTCGTAGCCGGAGAGCCCGGTGTCGTCGGCCACGCGGACGCTGGCGACCCGATGACGCCCCCGGTCGCGGTCGTATAGGGTCATCACGGCGAGGCCGAAGCCGACGATCTCGGCGGCCGCGTCGAAGGCCGTCTCCATGACTTGCTCGAGGGTGAGGGCTTCGCACAGGCGCGCCGAGGCCTTGTAAAACCGCTCGTGCTCGTACTTGGCGCGCTCCACCGCCGCGAACACCTGCTCCGAGCGGATCGCGCGCAGAATCTGCTCCGTCGACCGAGACAGAAATTCGGCCTCGTCCCGGTCGAACGGGGCGTCCCGGTCCGCGCACAGGACGCCGCGCAGGTGGGCGCCGTCGGTCACGGGGACGCCCAAAAACGCTCCCGCCGGCTCGCCGGTCTCGTAATAGGGAATCTGGCCGGGGCGCGTGCTGCCGAGGCTCACGGGCGCCTGATCGCGCACCACCGCCCCGAGCGCGCCCTCGAGTCCCAGCACCCCGCGCTCGGTGATCGCGTCGGAGTCGGTTGCGCACTCCTTGATTTTCAGCCTCTCGCCCCGATCGTCGAGCCACAGGAGGATGCAGGTCCTCGCCCCCAGTGATCGCTTGACCAGCCCCAGGGTGAAGTACATCGATTTGCTGAGGGTATCCACGGCCCCGGCCGCGAGCTTCTCCTCCTCCTCGGATCGCGGGCGCCGGGCGCGGCTGTCGGCGCCGAGCGCGGCGGCGATCAGCCGATAGTCGCGCGCCGAGTCCCGCTGGGCCTGCAAATCGGCCTCGAGAGCGCGGTGGTGCGCGGCGCGCTTGCGGGCGATGAGGCCGCGCAAAAACAGCGCGTGCAGCGCCGCCGCCCCGGCGATGAAGGCGATGTGCAGGCCAGCCACGCCCGCCGGCGATACCCCGCGCGAGGCGGCGGCGATCTCGAGCGCCACCGCGGCAACCACGGTGGCGACGGCGCCGGCGCGCCCCTGCAGGGTGACCGAGAACGCGACGACGGCGTAAACGAGCGGGGTGAGCGGTGACGAAGCCGCGCCCGTGACCGTGACCACGGCGTAGGCGCCCGCCACCAGCGCGAGGGACAGCTCCACATCCGCGCACGGCCTCGCCGCCGCGAGAAGCGGCGAGCTGCGCTGCGCCCGCGCGCTCGGCGCTTCGAACTGAAGCCGCCGGGCGATCATCACCGCGACGAGCACGAGCAGGCTCGCGAGCAGCGTCGCCGCCGGCAGGGGCGCCGCGCCCTCGCCGATCGCCGCCGCGTCCAAAAGCCCCGCGGCGACGGCTGCGCAGGCCGCCGCCGAAACCAGTGAACCTCCGGCCACGCGCACCGCGCGGCGGAGCTCCCGACCGTTCACTCGGCCTCCTGTCCGTCGCCGGCGCCAAAACCGGCCCCGGTCCCGAGATCGACCACGACCTCGCCGGGGCGCACCCACCCGAGATCGCGCCGCGCGACGTCCTCCACGGCCCGAGGCTCGTTTTTGAGCGCGCGAACCCGCGCCCGCAACGTCTGATTCTCGGCGGCCGTCGCCTGGGCGGCGCTCCGGGTGTCCGCCAGGCGGCGCTCCAGACCTTGGATGTCTGCACCAGCGCCCCTAACCAGCCCCTTGGGGGCGTAGCCGAGGGCCACCGCGAGCGAAATCGCCAGTCCGATCCTCGTCACCCACGGGTGGCGATAGGGAAGCTGGAAGAACAGCCGCTCCGTCATGCCCCGCTCCTCATCGTCCTCCACGATAAGGAGCCGCCCTCGCGGTGGCAAAATTTCTCCCCGAACCCGTGAGCTACGGGACCACCACGGTGATGCCCCGCTCGCCTCGCACCCAAACGCGATCGTGCTCGTCCACGGCCAGCGCGGACAGCTCGTCCTCGAGCAACCCGCGGCGCGCGTCGAGACGCCGGACGCGATCGCCGTCGTAGGCGGCCAAGCCGCGGTCCGTCGCCATCCAAAGCCGGCCGTCACCCGCGAAGTCGAGCGCACGCACCGAGTCCCGCAGCGCGCCCGGAAACTGCCAGTTCAAGCCGTCGTAGACGCCGATGCCCGCGCGGCTGGCCACGAACACCACCCCGCCGGGATTGACGGCCACGCCGCGCAATAGCTCCGAGCGCAGGCCGTCTGCCTCGGTGTACAGGTCGAGACTGCCGTCCTCCCCCACCACCGCGGCGCCCTCCGAAGTGGCCAGCCACGTCTCCGCGCCGGCGAACGACGCGTCCACGGCGTTTACGGGGACCGGCAACACACCGCGCTCGGCGCTGTCCTCGTCGGCCGTGGCCCGATGGTAGGTCACCCCACCGAGGCTGAGGTCGAGCTGGGCCACCCCGAACGGGCGGAGCTGCCCCGCGTCGTCGCGGTACTGCAGCCCGAGCCAGAGCATCCCCGTGGGCGACAGGCGGGCGAACGCGAGTTCGGGGTCGCGTCCCGGCACCTTGACCTCGAGGCCCTCCTGGAGTCGCCAGTCGCCGTCCACGCGGGCCAGAATTTCGATCTGCCCGGGCTCCTCGCCGCGGCGGAGCGCGTGCAGGCCGCTGCGTCCCCTCGCCACCACCGCGAGGGTCGGCCGCTCGAGGGACTGGCCGAGGCGAACACGCCCGCCGTCGAAGCGCCACAGCCGGGTGGCACCCGTGGCCATGAAGCACTCGTCTGCCGATTTGCACGCGACCGTAAGCCCGCTGCCGCCGCTCGAGATGGGCTCGCGTTCCAGCCACTCCACGTCTCCCGGCCGATCGAGCGCCAAGCTCGCGGTGCCGCGCTCCTCCGTCCCCACCCAAACCGCGTCCTCCGAGATCGCGACGTTTTGCACGCCAATCGGCAGCTCCATCCCGACAGGACGCATGCGATAGTCGCGGGCCACTCGTCTTCCACTCCCAGAAAGTGGTAGCAGGCGCATGCCGTCGCGCTCGAGCTGCCGCGCGCCGCCGGTCGTTTGCGGCGTCGCGTAAAGCGCCCCGTCTGCGAGCACCACCAGGGACTCGCCGGTGGACGCCACATCGCTCCACCGCTCGTCCGGCGAGGCGCGAAACAGATCGCATCGTCCCTCGGCGTGAACGGCGATACGCTGCCCGCGTTCCGTGTCGCCGAGCGCGAGCACACCGCCGCCGAGCGCCCCGATCACCCTGCGCACGCTGCCCACCTCACAGTCATCCCCGCCGGTCGGCCTCTCGATGTCGCCCCCTGGGCTCACCGTCCGCAACCCTTGCTCGGTGCCCACCCAAAGCGATCCGTCCGGTTTTCCGTGCAGTGAGGTCACCCCGCCGCCCACATCGAACCGGCTGACCGTGGCGTCCAAATGAAGCTTCGCGAGCCCCTGGTCGCCGCCGATCCAGACCGCATCGTCGGCGCCCGCAGCCAGCGCCACGCGCTCGCCACGGAGGAGATCGGGCCAGGCGCGAGGCAGCTCTTCGAACCGATCATCGGCCAGCACATAGCGCCCCGCCACCTCGCTCGTGACGAGCCACACCGACCCATCGTCGTGGCCCGAGGCCAGCGCGCGCACGTCGTCGCCGCGTACCCCTTCGCCCAGATCGAGCGGCGCGCGCTCGCGGTCATCCACATGCCAGCGATCGACGCCGGCGTCTGTCGCAACCACGACATAGGGCGGTACGCTCACCACGTCGCGCACTTCGGCGGCGTCGGTAAACGAGCGCACCACTACGCGCTGGCCCGGCTGCGCCGGCGCCTCCGCGCCGCTTCGAAAGCCGTCGCAGCCGGCAGTCGCCACGAGCCCGAGTGGGGCACTCATGGCGCACACCGTTGGCGTTGCGAGCAGCCACCGGCAGATGTTTCGCTTTTCCTTCACAGAACCGGGCCGAGACAGAGCCTACCGCACAAATCGAGGCTTGCGCCACGACTCGCGCGGCGGATAATCGAGCCATGGCATCGCAATGGCGCGGCGGCCCCTATGTCAAGGGAACCCTCGGAACACTACTTCGGACCACCATGCACCAGGTCGGCGTCGTACGCGATGCGGCGCGCGAGACCGCGCGTACGCAGAGGGTGTGGATCGACAGCGCGATGCTCGCGCGCCGGCGGCGCGAGCTCCTCGCCGACATCGGTGCGAAGGTGGTCGACCGCGTGCGGGCCGGCGGATTCGCCGAGCGGGCTCGGTTTCCCGAGCTCACCAAGCCATTGGACGAGCTCGACGCCTTGGAGGAGGAGCTCGCGGAAGCATCGGCGCGATCGCGAGACAGTACCGGTTTGGCAGGGGCCGCCGTGTCGATGTGGCGCGGCGACAGTAGCTCCGAAAGTGGCCCCGAACCGGCCCGGCGCGCGGAGGAGCTGCGCGTATGGCGCCCGCACGCCCAGGACGCCGCGCGAGCCCCCGCGAGCGAAGACGACGACACCCCGGGTTCGAGACCCGGCGCGCGCGGGGAGCGGCGCAAGGCCCGCGTCGTGCCCCAGGGCGGCGGTGGCATCGCGTTCGCGGACGCGCCCCCCTCCAGCGATCCGGAGGGCGACGCGGATCTCGAGGAGTACATGCACGAAGACGACGTGCCCGGCGGTGAACCCTCGCGGTAGCCCCCGGGCCCGCCGCGCCCCGATCACGGTCTGATTTTCCGCCCGCGCCTTGACACGCGCGCCTCCGATTGATACCCAAGCCATCGCCAAAGCACGGCTTCGTGGGGATATAGCTCAGTCGGGAGAGCACTTGAATGGCATTCAAGGGGCCGGGGGTTCGAGTCCCCCTATCTCCACCACGTTTTTTTGTCGCCGCCCTTTCGCGCGGCTAACCGCCCCGGCGCCCATGCGCGCGGCGCAGCGCGGCTAAGCGAGGCAGCCAGCGCGCCGCGCGCCCATCGGTGCCTACCCGAACGGGTGAAGGCAGTTGTGGTAGCCTCGTCGCATGGGTAGGACGATGTCCGCGGGCGACCCGATGCCCGCGTTTTCGCTTCGCGACCAGGATGGAAACCCGGTTCGGTCCGACGACCTCGTCGGCGACGGTCCGGTGGTGATCTTCTTTTATCCGAAGGACGAAACCGCCGGGTGCACCGCCGAGGCCTGCGCGTTTCGGGATCACTACGAGACGTTTCGGGACGCCGGGGCGCGGGTCTACGGGGTGAGCCGCGACGACGACGCGAGCCATCGCCAGTTCCGCGAACGCCACGGCCTCCCGTTCCCGCTGCTAACCGATCCGGGCGGCGAGCTGGCCAAGCTGTTCGGCGTCCCCAAGACGCTCGGGCTTTTGCCGGGGCGCTCGACCTACATCTTCGACGAGCGCGGCGTTTTGCGCCATCATTTCAACAGTCAGCTCCAGGCGGTCAAGCACGTGCAGGAGGCGAAGAAGGTCGTCGAGGAGCTCGCCGCGGGGCACGACGAGACGCCGGCTCCCTGAGCCCATTTCGAGACCTGCGCGATCCGGGGCGGCCCTGGCCGCGCGGCGACGAGCCGCCCCGACAACCCCCCGCGCCGAATCTCGCGCATACGCTTTGCAAAAAGGCGCATCCGAGCACGATCTCCTCGGCCTCGCCGGCTATCTCGCCCCCGAGGGGTACGTGGATACGCTTCGCGAGGAGCTCTGCGGCGTGGGCGCCGAAGTCGCCTTCGAGCTCGGCCGCCTCCTGTTTGCCGCGCGACAAACCGAGGATCCGGCCTGGGCGCAAAACGTGTGGCGCGATCCGCGGCTGATCCCGATCCGATCGATCCGCGATGGCGCCCGCAAGCTGCGCGCGATCCAGCGTAACTGGTCGCTTTACAGCGCGCGCCACCACCGGCGCGCCGCGCTCATCCGCGATGCGCTGCCCCCCGTATCGGCCAAGCCGCTCGAATTCGGGGCGCCGCCGCCGCGCGCGCCGCTCGGCTCGTTCACCCTTTACGACGAGCACGCGATCATCGCCTCGCCGCGCTGCTCGAGCCCGTTCAAAAACGGCGAGGTGCGGTTCGTCGAGGACAAGCGAGGGCCGCCGAGCCGCGCTTACCTCAAGCTGTGGGAGGCGCTCACGCTGGTGGGCATCCGGCCGGGTCCGAACGACGTGTGCGTGGATCTCGGGGCGAGCCCGGGCGGCTTTACCTGGGTGCTCAGCGAGCTCGGCGCGAGCGTCATCGCCGTGGATCGGGCGCCGCTCGACCCGGCCATCGCCGCGCGACATAACGTCCGGCAAGAGCTCGGAGACGCGTTTTCGCTCGATCCGAGGCGCCTCGGCGCGATCGATTGGCTCGTGGCCGACATCGCGGCCTATCCGCGGCGCCTTCTCGAGCTTTTGTCCCGCTGGGACCGCGCCGGTGCGCTCCGTCGGGCGATTTGCACGATCAAGTTCCAGGGAAAGACCGATCACGCCGCAGCGCGCGCGTTTACCGAACGCCTCGGCGGCACGCTGCGCCACCTGTCCCACAACCGCCACGAGCTCACGTGGATGCGCATCCCCGCCGATCCTCCCCCGCGCGATCCGACCCCGGGCGACACCCATTGAGGGTCCGTCCGCGGTGGCGCCGCCCGCCGCATTTGCGAAACTCCACGCATGCAAGAGGGCTTCCACCTCTTTGGCGCCCCGCACATGTCGGCGCTCGGCGCCACCGCTTTGCTCGGCGTGGCCGGCGCGGCGCTCGCAAAAAGGAGCGGGCGCGCAGATCGATTCGTCCGGCTCTCGCTCGCGCTCGCGCTCGCCGCGGCCGTCCTCGTGTTCCTGTTTTTGCTTTGGCGAGACGGACTCCTTCATTGGCGGCGGGTCGTCCCGCTTCAGATCTGCGACTTCGCCATCCTCCTCGCGATCGCCGCCCTGGTCACGCGCGCTCGCCCCCTGTGCGAGATCCTCTACTTTTGGGCGCTCACGGGAACGCTCCTGGCGATGGTGATGCCGGCGGTGAGCGAGCCGATGCACAGCCCGGTCACCGCGTTTTACTTCCTCCTGCACGGGCTCGTGGTGGTCTCCGCGGCGGCCCTGACGTGGGGCTCGAGGGTCTACCCCAAACCCGGCGCGCCCCTTCGCGTGCTCGCGTTCACGATCGTGTACGCGGCTTGTGTGGCGGTCGTAAACGTGCTCACCGGGTCCAATTTTCTGTTTCTCCGCGCGCGCCCGGCCCAGCCCACGCTGCTCGACTACTTCGGGCCGTGGCCGATCTATCTTTTCGTCGTGGCCGGGGTCGCCCTCGCCCTGTTCGTCCTCCTAGAGCGGGTGACTCCCGCCGGCGCGGATGACGGCGCCCGACCCCGCGCGCTATCCTCGCGACGATGAACGTAACTGGAAAAACGGCGGTGATCACGGGGGCGAGCCGAGGGCTCGGCGCCGGCCTGGCGCGCGAATTTTACGCCGGTGGGATGAACGTGGCGCTGTGCGCGCGCACCGACCCGGCGCTCGCAGACGACGGCGAGCGCGCGCTGTCGATGCGCGCCGATGTCACCGACCCGGACGCGATGGCGTCGCTTTGCGAGCGCGCCGTCGAGCGGTTCGGCGCGATCGATCTCTGGATCAATAACGCCGGCGTGCTCGGGCCGATCGGCATGCTCCGCGATCTCGATCCGGCCGAGGTGAGGACGCACATGGACGTCAACGTGCTCGGCGTGATGAACGGGACGCGCGCCTACGTGCGGCACCTGCGCGGCGCAGGCCGCGGCGGCGTGCTCATGAACATCTCGTCCGGCGCCGCGCGCACAGGCTACGCCGGGTGGTCGGCCTACTGCGCGAGCAAGGCCGCCGTGGATCTACTCACAGAGGCCGTCTCGATCGAAGAGGCGGACGCCGGGCTCCGCGCCTACGCGGTGGCGCCTGGCGTCATCGACACCGACATGCAGACGCTCATCCGCAGCCAGCGCGCGGAGGACTTTCCGTCCGTCGAGCGGTTCCGGCAGATGAAGCGCGACGAGGCATTTTCCACCACCGAGCACGTCGCCCGCGAGCTTTTGCGCCTCGCGTTCGGAAACGACCAAGCGAGCGAGGTCCGCGTCGATCTCCGGCCCGGCCGGTGACCTGTTAGGCGCCGGCGGCGAGCGCCACGGCCTCCTCGATGATGCGCAGGCCGCTCTCCAGCGCCTCGCGCGGGATGGTGAGCGGCGGGGTGAGCTTGAGCACGCGATCGTTCGGCCCGCACACATCGACGAGCAGCCCGCGATCGAAGCAGGCGCGCGCGACCTGGGGGCCCGACAGGCCCTGCCCCAGATCGAGGCCCACGATGAGGCCCCGCCCTCTCGCCTCCGCACCGAGCCACGGCCGGTTGCCGGCGAGGCGCTCGAGCCGCTCGCGGACGAGCACCCCCTTTTCCTCCACGTCCGTCGCGAGCTTGTCGTCTCGCCAGTAGTCCAGCGAGGCGGCGGCGGTGACCATCGCGAGGTTGTTGCCGCGAAACGAGCTGTCGTGCTCGCCAGGGGTCCAGGCGTCTAGCTCCGAGTCGATGAGGAGCACCGACATCGGGCTGCCGTAGCCCGACAGCGACTTGGACAGTACGACCATATCCGGCCGTATCCCAGCCGGCTCGAAGCTGAAAAACGGGCCCGTGCGCCCGCAGCCGACCTGCACCTCGTCGAGGATGAGGTAGATGCCGTGACTCCGGCACAGCTGCTGCAGCTTCTGGAGCCACTGATCGCTGGCGACGTTGACGCCGCCGTCGGCCTGTATGGTCTCCACGATCACCGCCGCCGGGACATCGAAGCCGCTCTGCGGGTCGGTGAGGTAGCTCTCGAACAGCGCGAGCGTGTCCACGGCGCCGCCGTGGTAGCCCGAGTACGGCATGGCGCGGGCGCTCTCGAGCGGCACGCCGCAGCCCTGGCGGCGGATGCGGTTGCCCGACAGCGCGAGCGCGCCGAGCGTGGACCCGTGCGCCGCGCCGGTGAACGACACCACGAGCCGCCGACCGCTCACCTTGCGCGCGAGCTTGATCGCCGCCTCCACCGCGTCGCTCCCAGACGGGCCCGGGAACATGACGCGGTAGTCGTACTCGCGCGGCTCGAGGATCACCTCGGAGAACGTCTCGAGAAAGTCGCGCTTGGCCGTCGAGTAAAGGTCCAGGCTGTTGGCGACCCCGCCGCGCTGGATGTAGTCCACGAGCGCGTCGCGGAGCATGGGGTTATTGTGCCCGTAGTGGACCGCGCCGGCCGCGGCCAGAAAATCGATCTTCTCGTTTCCGTTTTCGTCGATGAGAAGGTGCCCCTCGCCGCGCTCGAACACCGCGGGGTACATGCGGCAGTAGCTGCGCACCACCGACTCGTAGCGCTTGAACGCCGACGAGCGGATGCCCCGCTGCTCGTCCCGATCCTGCACGCGATCGATCGGGCCGATTCGGTAGAGCTCCTCTTCCTTGTGCTCCTCGTCGTCCGGGAACAGCTCCCGGGTGAAGTACGGCGAGACCGCGATCTCGGTGTCGAGGGTGCGCGCGATCGAGCGGAAAAGCAGCTGAGACGCCTTGTTCTGCGGCGTGACGGTGGACTCGATCCAGCGCACGCCCTCGCAGGTGTCGCGATCGAGGACGTGCAGGATCATCTTTTTGGCGAGCCCGCGCCCGCGCATGGCGGGATCGACGCCGACCTGCCACACGAACAGGACGTCGGGGTTTCGCGGCGGACGGTAGCCGCTCACGAAGCCCACCACCTTGCCCTGATGCTCGGCCACGCAGCTGTTCGGCGACAGGTGTCGGCTCACGAGCAGATAGGCGTAGGGCGAGTTGAGATCCAGGTCGAGCCGGTCGACGAGCTCCCAGATCTGGGCGCCGTCATCCACCGTGGGCGTGCGCAGGATGACGTCGTCTTGGCGCTCGGAGTAGTATTCCTCAGTCACTGGCCGCTCCCCGCATCACGAATCCCTGCCCGCGAGCATGGCCTCGCGCGCCGGTGGCATCGAGTTGTAATAGCTGGCCATCGACCGGCCGTAGGCGCCGGCATTTGCCACGAGTACGTAGTCGCCGGGCCGCGTGGCAGGCAGGTGGCGGCCGTGCGCGAGCACGTCGAGCGACTCGCCGAGCGGGCCGACGACGTCGGCCACGAGCTGCATGCGCTGCCCCCACCGCGAAAGATTGACGCTCTCGTGCCACGAGCCGTAGAGCGCCGGGCGGATGAGCGAGTTCATGCCGGCGTCCACGGTGACGAACGATTGGCCCTCTTTGGTGGCCACCTCCAGCACGCGGGCGACCAACACACCGGCGCGGGCGACGAGAAACCGGCCCGGCTCCATCCACAGCGAAAACTGCGGGTGGGCGTCTTTGAGCTCCTCGAGCCCGCGCGCCACGGCCCTGAGATCGACCGTGGAGTGGGCCACGCGCTCGGGCACCCCGAGCCCGCCGCCGAGGTTCAGGGCCTGCACGGTGGGGAAGTGCTCGGCGAGCGACACCAAGAGCAGGCCGAGCTCGCGCCACGTCCCCGTGGTGCGCAGGCCGCTGCCGGCGTGTGCGTGAAGGCCGATGACGTTGGCGTCGGCGGCCTGCACGGCGGCCTTGGCGCGCAACACGTCGGCCGGCGCGATCCCGAACTTGGCCTGGGCGCCGGCGGTGCGCACGAACGGCTGGCCCGGCGCCCCCCGCCCGGGATCGAAGCGCAAAAAGATATCCCGGCCCTGAAACAGATCGGGCGAATGCTCGAGGAGCTGAAGCCCCCCCAACACGACGTGCGCCCCGGCGTCGAACGCCTCGCGCACCTGCTCCGCGGTGGGGGCGTGCGCCGAGAACACGGCCCGTCCCTCGATGTCGCCGAACACCTCGCGAAGCAGGGCGAGCTCTCCCGGCGAGCCGCACTGAAACGCCACGCCCAAAAGATCGAGGCGGCGCAGGATGTCGGGGTTGGGGTTGGCCTTGACCGAGTACAGCAGCCGGTCGAGGGGGAGCACATCGAGCTCGCGCACGGCCCGATCGAGGCTCTCGCCGTCGTAGACGAAGCACGGCGTGCCGATCTCCGCCTCGGCCAAAATCGCCTCGCGCCGGTCGATCCACCACCCCGGCAGCACTTTGGTCTCCGGAGCTTCGGAGAACAGAAGCTCCCAGGTCGGACCGAACGTCGGATCGGGGAGATCGGGCGGAAACAGCTGCGTGTGCAAATCGACGATCAGGCGGTCGGCCTCGTCCTCGGCCACGATGAACGTGAAGTTCAAGTCGTCGGCGGCCTGCGAGACCATGTAGACCTTTTGGTCCTCGAAGCGCTCGAGGATCGGCCCGAGCTCGTGAAGAATGGCGCGGATGTTCGAGCCCACGAGGCTGAGCGCCGCGCACGGCCCGATGATGCGCGTCTTGCACAGCTTGCCGAGCTCCTCGGCGATGCTGTCCAAGACCTCTTCCTCGAGCGCCTGCGCCTTCGGATCGATCGAGACGGTGACGTTCGTCTCAGACGCCGTCACCATGTCGACGGACACGCCCCAGTCTTTGAACACGGCCCCGGCGTCGGCCAAAAAACCCACGTTTTGCAGCGAGCGGTCGAGCTCCATACTGAGCAGGACCACCGACTGCCTCGCCAGGACCGCCTTGACCTGGGGCACGTCGCTCGGCGCCCGGCTCGAGATGATGGTGCCCACCATGTCGGGGGCGTTCGTGCACTTGACGTGAAGCGGGATGTCCTGCGCGGCCACCGGCGCCACGCAGCGCGGGTGGAGGACCTTGGCGCCCATGAGCGCCAGCTGCTGGGCCTCCTCGTAGTTCAAGTGGCGCAAAAGCCGCGCCGTGCGGATCTGGCGCGGGTTGGCCGTGAACATGCCCGGCACGTCGGTCCAGATTTCGAGCCGCTCGGCCGACACCTTCGCCGCGAAGTAAGCGGCCGAGGTGTCAGACCCCCCGCGGCCGAGCAACACCGTGTCGCCCCGGCTGTCGCTGGCGATGAAGCCCTGGGTGAGCACCACGTCGGTGTCCAGCGCTCGGAGCCGGGATTCGAGCTCGGGATCGGGATCGTGCGAGCACGCCGCCGACAGGTAGCTGCGCCCGGCCGCCACACCCTTGGCGTCCTCGTCGAGGGCGACGAGCATTTCGCGGGCGTCTTGCCACGTCGCCCGCAGGCCGTGACGGTTAAGCCACGCCGCCCCGAGCCGGGTGGACATGAGCTCGCCCATCGACATCACCCGCGCCCGCGTGCGCGGGCTCGCCTCCTCGATGAGGCGGGCCCCGCTCGCCAGGCGCCTTAGCTCCTCGAACAGGTCCCCCAGCGTCTCGTCGGCGTCGATCTCCATGGCGCTCGCGAGCTCGCGGTGGGTGCGCACCACCTCATCGAGCGCCGGGCGCACATCTGCCCCGCGCTCGGCGTCGGCGAGCATCTTTTCGAGGAGGTTCGACTCGCCGGCGAGCGCGGAGCACACGACGAGGGGGAGATAGCCTTCGGCGATGTAGGCCTCGAGGGTGCTGGCGATGGTTTGCCAGCGCTCGATCGAGGACACGCTGGTCCCGCCGAACTTCAGAACAATCCAGTTTTTTCCCATGGGCACCCGGTCTTGGTGTGCAAGGTGGGGGGCTGTCGCCCCACCCCAAAGAGCGCGCAGACCGTATCAGACCTCCCCCGCGCGAAGATAGGCTCCCGCGGGTGGAGCCGCGGGGGAGCCGGCCGGAGCCTGGCGGCGCCTAGCGGCGCTCCGGGAGTGCCGGGGCCCGGCGGCGCCCCCGGGGGCGGCGCACGCCTTTAAGCTCGCGAAACGCAGGGGTTTACGCGGCCGCGCCGGGCCGAGGCGCCAGCAACGAATGCCGCTCAGTGCTGGGTTCGCGGCTCGGCGGGCGGCTCGGGGGGACCGCCACCGCCGTCACCGGCGACTGCGATGCCGAGCACCTCGGGGTCGAAGCACAGCGCCAGCGCGCCGTGAAGGTCCTTCACAAAATGGAACACTAGGCTCTCGCGGAGCTTTTGCGGCAGATCCTCTTCGACATCGGGGCGGTTTCGCTCGGGCAGGATCACTTCCTCGATGCCCGAGCGCACCGCGGCCACGACCTTCTCCTTGACGCCGCCCACGGGTAACACCAGCCCGCTCAGCGTGATCTCGCCCGTGAGCGCGATGCGGGGCCTGAGCGGCTCCTCCAAAAACCGAGACGCCAGCGCCGCGGCCATCACCACTCCCGCCGACGGACCGTCTTTGGGAACCGCCCCCGCCGGCACGTGTACGTGGATGTCGTAGTCGCGAAAGCTCGCCGGATCCACCCCGTAGCGGGAGCTGTTCGCGCGCAGCCACGACAGCGCCGCCTTGACGGACTCCTCCATCACCGGCCGCACGCTCCCGGTCACCGACAGCTCACCCTTGTCGCGGGGCATCCGCGACGCCTCCACGAACAGGATCTCACCGCCGCCCGGGGTCCACGCCAGGGCCACGGCGACCCCGGGGTGGCGCGTGCGCTCCTCGACCTCCGTCTCGATGTGGTACCGGGGCGCGCCGAGCATCTCGCGCACCCGCTCGGGCGTGACATCCGGCCGCGCGGTCCGGTTTTCGAGCCGCTGCTTCGCCCGCTTACGGCACACGCTCGCGATCTTCTGCTCGAGCAGGCGCACGCCCGACTCGTGCGTGTAGCCGTTCATGATCGCCAAAAGGCCTCCCTCGGTGAACGAGACGTCCTCGGGCGTGAGGCCGTTTTCGCGGATCTGCTTGGGGACGAGATAGCGCTTGGCGATCTCGAGCTTCTCGTCGTCCACGTAGCCCGGCAGCTCGAGCACCTCCATGCGATCCTGAAGCTGCGGCGGGATCGGATCGAGGTAGTTGGCGGTGGTGGCGAACAGGATGCCCGACAGGTCGAACGCCACGTCCAGATAGTGATCGCGAAATGCGTAGTTCTGCTCGGGATCGAGCACCTCGAGCAGCGCCGCGGCCGGGTCCCCGCGGAAATCGCGGCCGAGCTTGTCTACCTCGTCGAGCATGAACACGGGGTTGTTCACCCCCACCCGCCACAAGCTCTGGATGATCTGCCCCGGCATCGCCCCGATATAGGTGCGCCGGTGGCCGCGCAGCTCGGCTTCGTCGTGCATGCCGCCCAGCGACGCACGGACGAATTTTCGGCCCATCGCGCGCGCGATCGAGCGCCCCACCGAGGTCTTTCCCACGCCGGGCGGGCCCAAAAAGCAGAGGATCGGCGCCTTGATGTCTCGCTTGAGCTCGAACACCGCGAGGTACTCGAGGATGCGCTCCTTGATCGCCTCCAGGCCGTAGTGATCCTCGTCGAGCACGGCGCGCGCCGCGTCGATATCGACGGACTCGGTGGTCGCCGAGGCCCACGGCACGCTCGCCAGCCACTCGAGGTAGTTGCGCGCGACCGTGTACTCCGGCGACATCGCCGGGATGCTCTCGAGCCGCCCGAGCTCGCGATCGGCCTGCTTTCGGGCCTCGTCGGACAGCTCCGCCTCGTCGAGCCGCTCGCGCAGCTCCGCGATATCCCCGGTCCCTTCCTCCCCCTCGCCGAGCTCCTTGCGGATCGCTTGGAGCTGCTCGCGGAGCAGCATCTCGCGCTGCCTGCCCGAGATCTTCTCTTTGACCTCGTCGCGGATCTTCTGGCCGATGCGCTGCTCCTCCGCGACCTTGACGAGCTCCTCGGTGAGCCGCTCGAGGCGCCCCTCGGGGCTCAGGATCTCGAGCAAAGACTGCCGGACCTCGGGCGCCAGGGTGGGCAGCGACTGGGCCACGAAATCGGCCAGCGCCCCCGGCTCGTCGATCTTGGCGACGAGCGACATCACCTCGTCCGGGAGATTCGGCGCTTCCTTCGCCGCCTCGAAGAACAGCTCGCGGACGTTTCGCATCCGCGCGCCGAGCTCGGCGCTCCCCTCCGGGCGCGGCTCGGTGAGCGTCTCGGCGCGCACGATCATATAGGGCGACTGCTTGATCGGCGTGAGCAGGCGAATCCGCCTTCGGCCTTCTACGAACACGATGCGGGCGTCTGAGCCCTGCGAGGCCCGCGTCACACGAAGCACGCTCGCCACGGTGCCGATCGCGTGAAGGTCCTCGAACCCCGGGGACTCCGTCTCCTGGTCGCGCTGCGAGACGACCGCGATTTGCCCGTGCTCGCCTGCCCCCTCGACCGCGCCGACCGAGCCCTGCCGGGCCACGGTGAGCGGCATGAGGCCGCCCGGGAACAGCGTCACACCCCGGAGCGGTAGGACCGGCAGTTCCAAGGTCTCATCCTGATCCTGAGCCTTCACCATAGTACCGCTCACGCGCCGGCGCGCGTTCGTGGAGAATTGGCGATCGAGCGACGGAAAGCGCGCCAGACCCCGCGGCGCCGCCCGATCAGTCGAGGCGCTCGACTGTAAACAGCCTCACCCGACCGCCCTCGCCCCAGATCGCGAGCTCCCGGGCGCCGGTCTCCATGACGAGCACCGCGGGGTCGCTCCGCGTGTCGGCCACCCAGCTGCCGTCCGGGGCGCGGGTCACGGGGCCGAGCACGAGCTTGGGAACCGGGATCTCTTCCAAGATGATGACCCCGGGCACGTCGTCTACCCGCTTGGCCTTCCCCCGCGGCAGGCTGGCGCCGATGCGCGGCTCGAGCGATACCTTGCGCTCTGCGCCGAGCGACACGAGGTCCGACTCGGTGATCCGTCTTTTCGCCGCCTCCCACGTTTGCTCCGCGCCGAGCGAGCTCACGTCTGGTGGGCGATCGTCCTGAGGAAACACCCCGACCTCCTCGATGTAATCGCGCGGCCCGAGTTGGAGCGCGGCTCGAACTTTCGCTTCCATGGTCATCACGACGGCCAAGCGTTTTGCACGCGACGTGCCGAGCATCGCCATGTCCAGGGCTCACACAGCGGACAGGGACCGTGTCGCGCGCGGCACGGGCGGCTCGGATGTCACGCGCACGGGGGCGACCGCCCTTGCGCGCCACCAATCGACTGGCTATGGATGTGATTACGCGAGCGAACCGACTTATACCCGAGCCCCGCGCACCCTTTTCGTCGGAGCACGGAACCGCCCTCGCCAGGATCACGGGCGATCCGCGATGGCCCCTCGGCCGCAGCGTTGCGGCGGGCGGCAAGCCAATCCGCGCGCGGAATATTGCGGTCCGGTGATTGGTTGTGGCGGCGCATGGGCCAAAGGTCCAGAAACAGGACAGCAGGATGAAATTCGGCGCGGACATGCTCCATAATGGCGGCCGCACGCTGCGCGGGAGCCTCGAGCTCCCGGCCGCCGCACCGCTCGGCAGCGACGCAAGCCGGCCCGGAGAAGCACCATGAGGCGGAACACGATTTCCAATGCGCTACTCGTATTCATCGGTCTCGCCCTCGGCGCATTCGTGATGACCTGCGCGCAACCGTCGCCCACACCGAGCGACGACGAGTCGGGCGACACGCGCGCCGACACCTCGGGCGACGAGCGCGGCGGGTACGTATCGCCGGCCTTCGCCCAGGCGGCGGGACTGGACGACGCGGCGACGATTCCGGATATCGCCGAAGCGGTGGTTCCGAGCGTCGTCAACATCTCGGCCACTCGCACGGTGCAGCAGCAGCGCTCGCCGTTCGGTCCGATGTTCGAGGATCCGTTTTTCCGCGAGTTCTTCGGCCCCCGCCAAGCCCCGCCCGAGCGCCAGCAGCGCAGTCTCGGCTCGGGCGTGATCGTCTCGTCCGACGGGGTGATCGTCACGAACAATCACGTCATCGCCGAGGCCGACGAGGTGGCGGTGGCCACGGACGACGGCCGCGAGTTCGCCGCCGAGGTCGCGGGTACGGACCCAGACAGCGATCTGGCCGTCCTGCAGATCACGGACGACGTGAGCGGTCTCCCGACGATTGCTTTCGGCGACTCGGGCGCGCTGCGGCCCGGTGATCTCGTGCTCGCCGTGGGCAACCCGTTCGGCGTCGGCCAGACCGTCACCATGGGGATCGTCTCCGCCACGGGGAGAACGAGCGTGGGGATCGTCGACTACGAGGACTTCATTCAGACCGACGCCGCGATCAACCCCGGCAACTCGGGCGGGGCGCTTGTCAATATGCGCGGCGAGCTGATCGGCGTAAACACCGCCATCCTGAGCCGCACCGGCGGCTACCAGGGCGTGGGGTTCGCGATCCCCACGGACATGGCCGAACCCATCGTCGACAGCCTCCTCGAGCACGGCGAGGTCATCCGCGGCTGGCTGGGCGTGGCCATTCAAGATCTCAGCGAGGAGCTCGCCAGCGAGCTCGGCGTCCCCACCTCGCGCGGGGTGCTCGTCTCGGACGTCCAGGAAGACAGCCCCGCGGCCAAAGCCGGTCTGGAGCGCGGCGACGTGCTCGTCGACATCGGCGGCCAGTCGGTGAGAGAGGCGAGTCGGCTTCGCAACATCGTCGCGACGGCCGGCCCGGACGCCGAGCTCGAGGTGGAGTTTTTCCGCGGCGAGGAGCGCCAGACCACCACCGTGACGCTCGCCCCTCAGCCGGGCGAGCTGTCCGCGGGCGCCCAGGCCCAGGAGGACCCGCGGGCGCAGCAAGGCCCGCTGGCCGGGGTGTCGTTGGCCGACGTCGACGACCGGACGCGACAGCGGTTCGAGGTCCCGCGCAACATCCGCGGCGGCGCGGTCGTCGCCGACCTCGAGCGCGACAGCGTCGCGGCGCAGGCAGGCCTTCGCCCCGGGGACGTCATCCTCGAGGCGAACCGACAGCGCGTGGGCTCGGCGAGCCAGCTGCGCGAGCTCAGCCAATCGGCGAGCTCGCTGCTCGTGCTCATCTACCGCGACGGCGGCACGGTCTACCTCGCGATCCGCCCGTAAGCCGCGCGAGGATGCCGCCCATGCGCTACGCCGTCGCCGCCGCGATCGCCGCCTGCGCCTATGCCGGCCTCATGGCGCGGGCGGACGCGTGCACGTGCATGCCTCCGCCGCCCGCCGCCGACGCCCTGGAGTCCGCCGAAGCGGTGTTCGTGGGAGAGGTGGAGTCGATCACGGACCTGGGCAGCGAGTCTCGGGGCGGCAGCGCGCTCGTCGACCTCGCGGTCAGTCGCTGGTTCAAGGGAAATGGGGACGACCGCGCCGAGGTCCGCACGCTCAAAGCGACGTCGATGTGCGGATACCCGTTCGAGGAAGGGGATGCGTACCTCGTGTACGCGTCGGACGCAGGCGATGGAAACCTCGGGGTGAGCCTGTGTAGCCGTACGCGTCCGCTCGATCAGGCCGGCGACGATGTGCGCGAGCTCGAAAAGCTCGCGGGCGAAACCTCGGAGGGGGCCGGCGACGACCCCCAACCCGGCGACGACCCCACCGGCGACGACCAGACTGGTGACGATCCGCACGGCGAACGAGCCAGCGGCGACGACGAGCCCACCGAGCCGCCGGCTGATCCCGGGCAAGGCGCGGGCCGAGGCGGCGGCTGTGCCGGGTGCGCCGCCACCGCCAGCGCCCCGGGCGGCTCGGCGCTTGCCGCCTTGGCGGCGTTCGCGCTCGCGCTCGTCTTTCGCGTCCGTCGCCCTGCGTCACGCGCGAGGTGACGCCCTAGCCCCCGGCGGCGGCGTGAGCTC
>SLNH01000451.1 GCA_007133195.1 Nannocystineae bacterium
GCTGGCTCGCCCGATAGGCAGCCGAGCAGTGCCAGCGAGAGGGCGGCGGGGGCAAAAAGCGGCGAGAGCGAGCGCGACATGACGGCCTATCTGGCAGCGGGTGAGCAAACGTGGGGAACTGCGCCCCTGCCGCGCCCGATGTGACCTGGTTTGTGAAGGCGAGTCAACCTCCGTCTTGCCACCGCCCGGGTTTCAGCCGACGATCGGCGGCATGACGCAGCGCGGTTTCGCTCGTGCGCTCACGGTGGTCGCGCTCGCGGCCGCAGGGAGCTTGGCCGCGGCGGGAGCCTGCACCGTCGACGCGACGGGAGGTGACGAGCCCGACGCGGCGGCCACAGCTGGCGCCGACGCCGACGTTCCGCGGGGCCCAGACGCCGGCGACGACGACTGCCCAACCGTGCGCGTTACCACCGAGCAGAGCAATCTCAACGTGCGCGAGCAGCCGAACACCGACAGCGACATCGTCGGGAGCCTGCCCCGGGATGCGGTGGTGGAGGTGTTGGACCGGGTCGAGGGGGAAGAGGTCCTCGGCGAGTCCGAATGGTTTCACATCGAGGACGGCGCCACGATCGGCTACGTGTCGGGGGCGTTCGCCGAGTGCACAACCGGGGAATGAGCCCCGGTTTACAGGCCGTGGCGGCGAGCGTGCTCGCCGAGCAGCACGGCGCACGCGACGCCGACGTTCAAGCTGTCCACGCGCCCGGTTCCCGGAATCGACGCGGTCGCGCTCGCGCACGTCGTGAGCGCGGGCGTCACGCCCTGCCGCTCGCTGCCCAAGACGAACACGGCGCGCGCCGATAGGTCAGTTTCGTAGAGCGTTTGCGGCGCATCGCCCGAGGCGGCCACGATGGAGACGCCGGCGTCTCGGAGCTCGCCGAGGCGCAGGGCGGGGCGCGCGCAACGAATCACGGGGACATACTCGGCGCCGCCTTCGGCGATTCGCATCGCTGCGGGCCCGAGCCTCGGCACCTGTCCCGCTGCGCCGAGGACGCCGCGGACGCCGAAGTGCGCGCACGTCCGAAGCAGCGCTCCCAGGTTGTGGGGGTTTTGCACGCCGTCGAGGTACACGGCGCAAGCGGGCCCGGCCGCCGCCGTGAGCTCGCGCGCGAAATCCTCCTCAGCCGGCGCCGGCGGCGGCGGCGCCTCCACGCAGACGCCCTCGTGGTGCATGGCCCCCGAGAGCTTTTCGATCTCGGCGCCGGAGACGATGCGATAGGGCCGGCGGCGCCGGGCGAGCGCGCGCGTTAGCTCGCGAACCTGGGGCTTTGCGGCCTCGGTGATCCACGCCCGCCGAATCGCATCGGGGCGCGCCCGCAAGACGGCGAGGCAGGCTCCTACGCCGACGATGGTGGGCCGCTTCGCCACCGTTTACCTAACGTTTCGGCGATAGGCGCGCCGCACCTGGGGCGCCACGGGCCGCCTCCGCGCGCGCGGTGCTCGAGCCTGGGCGTCGTTACGAGTCAAGGGAAGAAGCCCGCACCGGCGAGGCCGGCCGTCTCCTCCGCGCCGCACATGAGGTTCATGCACTGCACGGCCTGTCCCGAGGCGCCCTTGACCAGGTTGTCTAACGCGCACATCGCGAGCACGCGGCCGGAGGCCTCGTCATAGCGGACGCTCACATGGGCGCGGTTGGAACCGCGGACGTGGGCGGTGTCGGGGCAGGCCCCGCCGGAAAGCGCGGTGACGAACGGCTCGTGCGCATAAGCCGCCGCGAGCGCGTCCTCGAAGACAGCTTGATTTTCAGCCGTCCCCGGGGTCGGGCGGGCGTAGACGCACGCGAGCAGCCCGCGGCTCATCGGTAAAAGGTGCGGGGTAAACAGAACCTTGGCGGCTCGTCCCGCCGCCAGCCCCATCTCTTGGACGATCTCCGGCGTGTGGCGATGACCCCCGGCGATCTTGTACGGCCGCACCCCTTCGCCGGCCTCGGGCAGGTGCGTGGCCTGTGACGGCGACCGGCCGGCGCCCGAGGCGCCGCTCTTTGCGTCGATCACCACGTCCGGCTCGACGAGCCCGGCCTCGAGGAGCGGGGCGACCGCGAGCACGGCGGCGGTGGGATAGCACCCCGGGCCGGCCACGATCCCGGCCCCGGCGATGTCGTCCCGATAGCGCTCCGGCAGGCCGTAGACCGCCTCACCGAGGAGCGCCGGCGCCGGGTGAGGCGCGCGCTCCTCACCGCCGTACCACCGCGCATAGACCTCGGCGTCGCGCAGGCGAAAGTCCGCCGACAGGTCGATGACCACGACCCCGCGCTCGCGCAGCGCCGCCACCGCTTCCGCGCTGTCGCCGTGGGGCAGCGCCGTAAACGCGATCTCGGCGGCGCCGGCCGCGGCGTCCGCATCGAACGCCTCGATCGGCATCGACAGCGCGCCGCGAAACTGCGGAAACACGTCTTCCACCCGGGCCCCCGCGCTCCGCCGGGCGAACACGCGAGTCACCCGAGCGGTGGGATGCGCCGACAGAAGGCGCAGGAGCTCGGCGCCCGTGTAGCCGGAGGCGCCGACGATGGCGACGGGGATCGACATGGCCTGGCCCGCGCCGGCGTCCGCCTAACCAGCGGCGCCGGGCACGAGGCGCCTTTAGCGCTTCGAGAACTGGAAGCGCGCCCGCGCGCCGGGCTGACCGTACTTTTTGCGCTCTTTTTTGCGCGGGTCGCGAGTCAGGTAGCCGGCGGCCTTGAGCCGCGGCCGGAGCTCGGGATCCGCGCCCTCGAGCGCGCGGGCGATGCCGTGGCGCACCGCGCCCGCCTGCGCGGTCGTTCCACCGCCGCGCACCGTCGCCCAAACGTCGTAGCGCTCGAGAAGCCCGACCTCCTCGAGCGGCTGGCGGATCACCATGCTCGCCGTCGGTCGGCTGAAATACTCCTCATCGCCGCGCTCGTTGACGGTGAACGAGCCGCTGCCCGGCTTGAGAAACACCCGCGCGACCGCCGTCTTCCGGCGACCGGTCGCGTACGATTTGTTGTCAGCCATCTCGTGTGACTCCAAAGCTGCGATGATAGGCGCTGCCCGGCCGAGCTTACAGGGCGAGCTCACGCGGCTGTTGCGCCGCGTGGTTGTGCTCGGCGCCCGCATAGATCTTGAGCTTCTTGAGCATCTTGCGGCCGAGCGGGCCCTTGGGGAGCATACCCCAAACCGCGTACCGCACGAGGCGCTCGGGGTGCTTGTCGCGCATCTCCGCGGCGGTTAGCTCGCGAAGCCCGCCCGGGTACTGCGAGTGCCGCCGGTAGAGCTTCTGCGACCACTTACCCCCGGTGAGCCGAACCTTGTCGGCGTTCGTGACGATGACGAAGTCGCCGTCGTCTACGTGGGGGGTGAACGTGGGCTTGTGCTTGCCGCGGAGGATCGACGCAATGCGCGTCGCGGCGCGGCCGAGCACTTGGTCACTTAGGTCTACGACGAACCACTCGCGCTGTGCGGCGCCTTGCGCCACGGTGAGCATCGTCGATTTCTGAAGGTTGGGCATGGGCGATCTATCCCGCACAGGTCCGTGAAGGGTGACCGAATTACAGGACCCTCGCCGCCCTGTCAAGGTCCGACACGCGCCGGCGCCCGGCGAGGCGCCGGCCCACCCCCACAGGCCGCTCGCAAGTGGGCCGAGCGGGCGGGACACGGGTGCGGTCCCGGCTCGCATGACGTGGGTTCGCGGCGCCGAATTGGCCCGGCCGCGTCTTCACGCTCGGCACCGCCTGCGGGCCACGCGGCGCCTCGCCGCCGCCGACACCGACCGGGCCACCCGTGGCCCCGCGCCACGCCGCGCGGCTTGCAGGGCGACTCGCGCGCCCGCAGGCCGTCCTCCTGTCCGGGAGGGGATCCCGGGTGGCGGCTAGGCGAAGCTGTCGCGGGTGCGCTCGTTATAGATGCGGAGGATGTCGGCGGCGGTCTCCTCGATCGCCTTGTTGGTGACGTCGATGACCGGCCAGTTCGGGTGGTTCCGGAAGATCTCGCGCGAGTAGCCGATCTCTTCGGTGACGTGCCTGCGCGCACCGTAATCCGAATCCTCAGGCATGCCGAGGTGTTGGAGGCGGGCGCGGCGGATGCGGACGAGCGCGTCTGGCTGGATCATCAGCCCGAACACCCGGTGCTCGTGGACCTCAGCGAGCTCGGCGGGCGGGGTCATGCCGAGAATGATCGGGACGTTTGCCACCTTGAGCCCCTTTTGGGCCAGATAGGTCGAAAGCGGGGTCTTCGAGGTGCGCGAGATGCCGACGAGCACGATGTCGGCCTTCAGCAGGTTCCTGGGGTCGGCGCCGTCGTCGTTTTTGACGGCGAACTCCACGGCCTCGATGCGCCGAAAGTAGTCCTCGCCGATGGTGTGAAGCAGCCCCGGCACCCCGGAGGGCTCGGTGGACAGAAAGGTCGATAGCTTGCTCATGAGCGCCCCGATGAGGTCGACCGCCTCGACGCTGTAGCGCTCCACGAGGCGCCACACGAGATCGCGCGCCTCGTTGTCCACGACGGTGAACACGAGGAGCGCGCGGAGCTCGGCGGCGCGCTCGATGATCTTTTCCACCTCGGACTCGAGGCGAACCCGCGAGTACACCCGAACGTGGGCGGGCGCCGGGCCGAATTGCAAGAGCGCGGCGCGCACCATGCGTTCGGCGGTCTCGCCGGTGGCGTCGCTCATGACGATGACAGTTTTCATGGATCGCGAGGTCCTGAGCTGGATGGTTCGTCCCGCTCCGCGTCGTGTTCGTCTTCGTTGGCTTCCGCGGCCTTAGCGGCTTTGTCGCGCTCGTCGCGTTCGTCGCGTTCGTCGTCTTCAGAGGGCTCGGCCCGATCAGAGCCGCGGCCTCGCGCGGTCGCGAACACCGCCACCGCGACGAGGACCGCCCCCAGGATGAGGAGCCAAGGCATGCCGTCGTCGTCCGAGTCCGGGCGCTCTCGCTCCTCGTGAATGATGCCGTCGTCGGGAACGCCGAGGCTCGGACCGCCTTCCTGCCGCCCCTCTCGTTCCGGATCCCCAGCGCCCTCGCCGGTCGCCTCGTCGTCGCCCTCGATGTAGTCGAGCTCGGATCCCAGCTCGCCTAGTTCGGCTTCGATGCCCGCGGCCGTCTCCCCCAGCTCGGGCACGTCGGGATCGCCGAGCGCGGCGAGCTCCGCCCGGCCCCCGGCTGGCGTGGCGATCGCGAGCGAGGACAAAACCCCCTCGCACTGCGGGCGCATATCATCCTCGGCGTCCGCTCGCATGACGCACTCGGCGACCGCCAACTTGGGCTCGCCGTCGCCCGTGGCCACGGCGAGCGCCCGCACCAGGCTCACCGTCCGGTCGGAGACGTGTCGCCACGCGAGGTCGATGCTGGCGACATCGTCGTCGACCTCCTCCTGGAACTCGTCGATCTGAGCCGAGCCGACGTGCGGGCTCGCGAGCTCTGGCCCTTGGAGAATGGCGTCGAACGCCGAGCGAATGGAAGCGGTCGGATCGCCGGTCTGTCCCCCCTCGGCCCACCACACATAGATGACGCCCTGCCCTTGGGCCGCGTAGGCCTCGGCGCCGGCGCTCCTCGGCCGTTCGCCGAAGTGGCTAGAACGCATCACGTGAACCTGTTGCGACTCGGCCTGCGCCTCGGCCGAAGGCACGTTTGCGGGCGCATCGAACGTGAAGAAATCCGCCCCGGCGCTCGCCGCTCGCGGCAGCGCCGAGGCGGTCACAAAGGCCAAGAGCGCGATGATCCAGGCGGGCACGTGGCGGCAGCATGTGGAGTTCATCGGCGGTATCTCCCTGGCGTCGGCGTCACAATGTAGAAAAAAACGTCAGCGCGCGCCGCTCGGATCTTACGCGAGCGCGGCCGCCCTCGCCCGCCCGCCGCGCCAGGCGGCCCGAACTGCTCTCGCCCCGAGCCGCGCGCCCCCTCCATGCGCCCCTTTGCCCGATCCCGCGCCTCAGGGGACCACGAGCCACACGGCATCGCCGCTCCGCAGGCCGAGCGCGGACAGGACCTCGGGCGTGAGCCCGATCGATTTCGCGGTGCCCAGCGGCTCATCACCGGGGATCACGCGCGCGCCGGCGGCCCGAAACCCGCCCGTTCCCGCGGCGGCCACGAGCGCCCACGGCCGGCCGTTGTCGGCGCTTTGCACGGACTCGGCGCGCACGCGGCGCGCGTTTTTGATGAGACTGATGTCGTCGGTCGAGGCGATGAAGTGCGGCCCCCCGTCGAACGGATCGATCTGATGCGCGAATTCAAAGCCGATATGGCGGAGCATGCGCTCGACGCCGACCGTATGCGGCCCCACCCTGCCGATGATGCCCGCCACCGAGTCGGGCAAAAGCGAGACATAGATGAGGTCGTGGGGAAACAGCGCGCGGATGAACTCCTTGTTGTGCTTGGAGAGCGTGTCCGCCTCCTGATACGTGAGGCCAGTGAACTTTTTCCCGAGGTGCTCCCACAAAACGGAGGTGCCGTCGGGCTCGAGCGGCGGAAGCAGCTCCGAGATCACTTTGTCGCGAAACACCTGCCTGTGCATCGCGATGAACAAAAACCGGGCATACGACAGAAGCTTGCCGAGGGCCTCGGGCCTCCCCCGATAGTCCGGAAGCAGGATCAGGCCGCCGATCTCGGTGGGACCGTCGTAGTTGTAGCCTAGCCGCAGGCACTGGTGGACGAAGTACCGATCGAGCGTCTCGGAGTAGCGCTCTTCCTCGAGCAATTGAAAGTAGACGTGGGGCGCGCGCCGCGTCCCGTGCTGGGCGTGGATCATCGACGTGCCCACGACCTCGCCGCGCTCGGTGTCCTCGAGCGCGAACACGTACTCGCGCTCCGAGGGCTCGATTTCGCCCGCGAACGACCGCGCCGCGTGATCGAGGATCTCGTCGACACCGTCGCGGCGCGCCGGAAGGTTGACCGTGTCGAGGTGCTCGGCGAGCCGGAGCAGCGCCTCGCCGTCTTGTCGCGTCGCCTCGCGGAGAATGAACATAGTCGGCCTGTGAGCGAAGCGAGCCGGCGGCGCTGCGCAGGCGGCAGGCGCGGATCGATACCCGGCCGCACGTCGCTCGCGGCCCCGGTCGCGGGGACCGCGAGACTACATTGGCCGCGCGCCGCGCGTCAAAACGGGATGTCGTCGTCCGGCCCTTGGCCGCCGAAATCGTCGAAGTCGGGCTCAGGAGGGGGCGGCTGGTCGCCGCCGCGCCCGCCGCCGCCGCCACTGCCAGCCAGAAACTGCACGTCGTTTGCCACGACTTCAGTCATGTAGCGCTTGTTGCCGTCTTTATCCTCCCAGGAGCGGGTGCGAAGGCGCCCCTCCACGTAGACCTGACGGCCCTTGCTCAAATACTTGCTGCACAACTCGCCGCGCTTGCCCCAAACGACGACGCGGTGCCACTCGGTGCGCTCCTGGCGCTGGCCCTGGCGGTCGTTCCACGACTCGTTCGTGGCCAGGCGCATCTCGCACACCCCCGCCCCGCTGGGGGTATAGCGCATCTCCGGATCGTGTCCGAGGTTGCCGACCAGGATGACCTTGTTGACACCGCCTGCCATTCGCAGCTCCTACGTTGCAATCAGGGTTCGCGCGACGAGATCTAGCACGCATGTGTGACAAGGGGGGTAACGGGTTGTGCCCGCTCGCTCCCGCAGGTAAGAAAGCGCCGATGTACCGCGGTCTTCGAATCGCCGTCGTCATGCCGGCGTTCGACGAGGCCGGCGCGATCGGCGCGGCGATCGCGAGCGTCCCGGCCCTCGTCGACCACCTCGTGGTCGTGGATGACGCGTCGCGGGACGCCACGGCGCGCGTCGCCCTCGCGCAAACGCGCGAGCTGGAGTTCATTCGCCACCGCGAAAATCGCGGGGTCGGCGCGTCCATCGTCACCGGCTACCGCCGCGTCCTCGCCGCGAGGGGTGGCGCCGACGTGGCGGTGGTGATGGCCGGCGACGGGCAAATGGATCCGGCCGATCTGCCGGCGCTGCTCGATCCCGTCGCCGACGGGCGCGCCGACTACGCGAAGGGCAATCGGTTCTTGCGTCCCGAGGTGTGGCGGGAGATGCCGCCGAGCCGGATTTTCGGCAACGTGGTGCTGTCCGTGGCCACCAAGGCGACGAGCGGCTACACGGACATCTTCGACTCCCAGTGCGGGTACACGGCGATCACGCGCCACGCGCTCGAGGCTCTCGACCTCGACCGGGTGTTCCCGCGCTACGGCTATCCGAACGACATCCTCGCGCGCCTTCACGCGGCGGGGATGCGGGTCGTCGACGTCCCGGTGCGGCCCGTTTACGGGCCCGGGTGGACGAGCGGGATCCGCGCGCCCGCCGCGGTGGCGCCGCTGTCCAAGGTGCTCGTGCGGTCGTGGCTCGGGCGCCTCCGCGCGGAGATGAAAACGCCCGCAGCGCGCTCGCTCCCGGGAGCGGTGCGACCACGAGCGGCGCGATGACGCGGGTGGGCGTCCTCACCTCGTCGTTCCCGAGCCGGCCGGGCGATCCGGCCGGGAGCTTCGTCGCCGAGCACGCCCGTTATCTGCGCGGCGCGGGCTGCGACGTGGAGGTCGTGGCGGCCCGGCCGGGCAGTCCTGACGCGGTTCCCGGCATCCGCGTCTCCCGGCTCACCGCGTCCGGCGCTCGATTGTTCGCCGGCGCGGGCGCTCCGGAGCTCCTCACCGGCGCCCGGCATTCGGCCGCGCGGCATTGGCGGGACGCGACCGGCGCCTCCCTCGCCATGCTGGCGGCGGCCTTGCGCCGGCGCCGCCGCTGGGATCGCTTGATCGCGCACTGGCTCGTCCCCGCGGGCATCGCGGCAGCCCTCGCCGCGGGCGGACGACCGGTTCGCGCGATCGCGCACTCGGGCGATGTCCACCTGCTCCGGCGGCTCGGCCTCACGTCGGCGGCGGCCGCGGTGTTCGCGAGCGCCGGCGCAAGGCTCTCGTTCGTGAGCGAGTCGCTGAGGTCGTCGTTTTTGCGCGACATTTCCTCGCCCTGGCTCAGGCGGCGGACCCGGGCTGCCTCGACCGTAGTGCCCATGGGCGTGGATGTGAACCGGCTGCGCGCGGCGCGACGGGAGGCGCAGCCCGCGCGCGAGAGGCGCTACGTGGCGTATCTCGGTCGCCTGGTCGAGGTGAAAGGTCCGGACATCGCCGCCGGCGCGGCGGGAGCGTGGCGCGCCCCAGTCCCGCTGATCATGGCGGGGGCGGGCCCCATGGCGGGCCGCCTGCGGGCACAGCGCGAGCGGGAGGCGCCGGGGCGGGTGACCTTGTGCGGCGAGCTGCGGGGGTGGGAGCGGGATCGGTTCGTCGCCGGGGCGGCGGCGCTCGTCATACCGTCGCGGGTGCTTCCGGACGGCCGGAGCGAGGGGCTGCCGGTCGCAGCGCTCGAGGCGATGGCCGCCGGGGTCCCCGTGATCGCGACGGACGTCGGGGGGCTCGCAGACCTGCCAACCGGCGCCGTGACGCGCGTTAAGCCGGATGATCCCAGTGCTTTGGCCCGCGCGGTGGACCGCGTTTGGCAGCGCCCGATCGAGCGGCAGCGCCAAATCGCGGCAGCGGCGACGTTCGTGGAGCGTCTGGATTGGCGGCTGGTCGGGCCGCGGCTTTGGTGAGCCGCGCCCAGTGTGTCAGCGGCGCGTGGTAGCGTGGGCCCCTTCAGCGCCGTGGCGCACTGCGTTATGATGTGCAGGACGCGCGGTGGCGGATTTCAGTAATTTTACAATATTTCAGTTCTGTGGTTGAATTTACATACTCAGCGGGAGCAGTTGGTTTAGCCTAATGCCGGCATAGCTTATGCAAAGGAAACCCCACATGCGCCGCGCAGCCTATGATGTCTCGGTAATCATTCCCTTTTCCGACGACGAGGAGGTGATTGGTCGAGCTTGTAGGCAGGTCGCCCGCCACCTGCGAGAGCTAGGCGCCCGGTTCGAGCTCCTCGCCGTCGACGAGGACTCGGGGGACAACAGTCACGCCGTGCTGGCGCTGGTTCGGGGCGAGGTCCCCGAGCTTCGGGTGATCGTGGTAGGCGATGCGGAGCGGGGTTTCGCCGAGGGGGCGCGCCAGGCTCGCGGCCGCGTTTTGTGGCTCGTTCCTCCGCGGGCGGCGCTGTCGCCGCTTTCGCCGCTTGCGCGCGCCCGCCGCCGGGTGGTGAGCGGCGGCTGCGACGTCGCCATCGTCCCGGGGCGATTTGCCGTGTGTCACCGCACCCGATCACTCCCCGTCGTGGAATCGCTGCGCAGCGGAGACGGCTACATCGAGCGGCTTCGGAAGCGAGCCGAAGCGCGGCGCCTCGAAGTCGATGTTCACAAGCCCGAGCCCGGGCCGCCTGGCCCCGGCCATGCCGGCAGTCACGCGGCAGCCCGCACCGAGCCGCGGGCCGACGGCCGGCTGTCCCGGTTTCTCGAAGTTCTCGGCCTCGCCCGGTGATCGGCGCGAGCCGGCCTGCGCTCGCGCGCTGAATGGACCGCGGCGCACGATGGCGCGCCACTCCTCGCGCGCCGGGCGGATGACCCGCTTTATCTGAGCTATACTGCGACGAGATGTTCTGGCTCGGGGCCATCGCAGCCATCGCCTTGATCATCGTCGTCCACGAGGCGGGCCACATGGTCGTGGCGCGCCTTTGCAAGATGCGCGTGGACCGATTCAGCATCGGGTTCGGTCCGGGCATCCTCAAGTGGCGGCGCGACGAGACCACCTACCAGGTCGCGCCGCTTCTGTTCGGCGGGTTCGTGCAGATCCGGGGGATGAATCCCGGCGAGGACATCGACCCGCGGGATCCCCACCTATACCCGAACCGGCCGGTATGGCAGCGCTTCGCAACGATCTTCGCCGGCCCGGGCACGAATTACCTGTTCGCCGCCGTCCTCGCCTTCGCGCTGTACGCCGCAGTGGGGATACCGAGCGGCACCGCCTGGTACGGCGTAAGCGAGGTCGATCCCGCGTTCGACGCGCACGGCACCCTCGAGCCCGGCGATCGCATCACCCACGTGGATGGCGATCCCGTCTACATCGCCCTGGAGGGCGAGCCACACACCGACCTGGTCGGGCTCGTGGATGCGACTGGCGGGGAGCCGCTCGAGGTGAGCGTCTTGCGCGGCGGCGAGACGCTCGCGTTTTCCATCGAGCCCACCCTCGACGACAGCCTGGGTGAGGACGAGGGCGGGCCGCGCTATCGCCTCGGCATCCGCCTGGCCGAAGATCCCGAGCGGATCTCGGTGAGCGTGTTTGGCGCCGCTTGGCAGGCCGCCGTCTACCCGGTGGAGCAGACCAAGGAGATCTCGAAGGAGCTCTACCGCGTCGCCACGCGGGAGGTCGAGGGGGAGGTCGTGGGGCCCGTCGGCATCACGGAAATCATCCGCGATCACTTCGAGGCCGGGATCATCTACCTGATCCAGCTCATGATGCTGCTAAACGTCTACATCGGGCTGATCAACCTGTTGCCGCTGCCCGCGCTGGACGGCGGCCGCCTCGCCTTCCTCGCCTACGAGATGACCACGCGCCGCCGGCCCAATCCGCGCGTGGAGACGATGGTCCACTTGGTCGGGATCCTGCTCCTTTTGATCCTCATGGTCCTCGTCACCTACCGCGATGTCGCAAACCTGTTTTGACGCTCGCCGGGCCCGCTCGCGCGTCATCTCCGCGGCTGTTTCATCCGAGCTCACGGCGCACCGAGCGCCGCTAACGGCTGCGCGAGACGCCTTCACGGAGTAAAACGTCCAGGTCGTGGCGAGCGATCTCCTCAGCCCTTCCCGAGAGTTCTTCGAGCGGATCCCCCAGACCGCCGGCGTGTACCTGATGAAGGATCGCGCCGGCCGCGTGGTCTATGTCGGCAAGGCGCTGAACCTGCGTTCTCGCCTTCGGCAGTACTTCCGGCCCGGCGACGACGCCCGCACGTTCGTCGCCACGGGCCTCCTCGGGCGCGTCCTCGCCGACATCGAGACGGTGGTCGTCGACACCGAACGCGAGGCGCTCCTGCTCGAGAACCACCTAATCAAGAAGCACCAGCCGCGCTTCAACGTCAAACTCCGCGACGACAAGCAATATCTCGTCCTCCGCATCGATCCCAGCGCCCGCTTTCCGCGCGTGGAAGTGGTGCGCAACATCCGCGACGACGGCGCGCGCTACTTCGGCCCGTTTCACTCGGCCACCGCGTGCCGCGAGACGCTCCGCACGGTCAACCGGCACTTTCAGCTCAGGACGTGCAGCGATCACGTGCTCGAAAACCGCACGCGGCCGTGCCTGCAGTACCAGATCAAACGATGTCCCGGGCCGTGCGTGTTCGACATCGACGAGCGCGCCTACCACCAGCAGGTCGACGAGGTGATGCTGTTTCTCGGGGGAAAGAAGGACGAGCTCGTATCCCGGCTCAAGGGACGCATGGCTCAGCGCGCGGACGAAGAGCACTTCGAGGCGGCGGCGCAAATCCGCGACTCGATCCGGGCGATCGAGCGCACGCTCTCGGCGCAGCGGGTGGTGCAGGAGGAGTTCGTCGACCAAGACGTTTTCGGGCTGCGCAAGGAGGGCGACGTCGCCTACGCCGTGGTGCTGTTCGTGCGCGCCGGCAAGCTCGTGGGGCGGCGGAGCTTCCGCGAACGCGATCAGGAGTTTTCGGAGGGCGAGGTCACCGCGAACATCGTCCAACAGTACTACGCGAGCGGGACGTTCGTGCCGGACGAGGTGCTGGTCCCGGCAGAGCTCGACCCCGAGGAGACGCAGGTGATCGCCGATTGGCTGTCGGCGATCCGCGGAAAGAAGGTTCGCATCGCCAGACCGCAGCGCGGCGCGAAGCGAAAGCTCGTCGAGCTCGCGAACAAGAACGCCGCCGCGTCGGTGGCGACCGAAAGCCGCGCCGAAGACGCCGACGCCGCGCTCGAAAAGCTCAAAACCAGGCTCGGCCTGTCCCGATTTCCGGCCCGCATCGAGTGCTACGATATCGCCCACGTGCAGGGCGCGCAGACCGTGGGGGCGCGCGTCGTGTTCGAAGGGGGGACGCCCGACCGCGCTCAGTACCGCAAGTTCTCGGTGAAATCGGTGGAGAACGACGACTTCGCCGCCATGTACGAGGTGCTCTCGCGGCGCCTGCGGCGCGCGCAGGCCTCGGACGACCCCGCGTGGGCGCTCCCCGATCTGCTCGTGGTGGACGGCGGCAAGGGACAGCTCGGCAGCGCCCTGGCGGCGTTCGGCGACCTGGGCGTCCCCGTGTCCGGGGATCACGGACCAGACGTGATCGCGCTGGCCAAAGAGCGCCGCGACGCGGGACGCCCCGAACGGGTGTTTCTCAGAAACGTCAAGGATCCGATCGCGCTCAGGCCGAACTCGGTGGAGCTTCACGTTCTCGCCCGCCTTCGCGACGAGGCTCACCGATTCGCCAACACCTTCCACCGAGGCCGGCGAAAGCGCACGGTCTTGCGCTCCGCCCTGGCCGAGGTCCCGGGCATCGGCCCGGCCCGGCAGCGCGCGCTCCTTCGCGAGTTCGGAAGCGTCAAGGCGATCCGCGAGGCCCCGGCAGACGAGTTGGCGCGCGCCAAAGGCATGACTCGGAGCGCCGCGGAGGCCGTCCGCCGCCACTTCGACGGGGCTGACCCGGCAGGTCGCGCCGACGACGATCACGGCGCGAAGCCCGACGATGGAAACGAGCGAAGGCCGCGCGCCCCGCGATGAACCAGGCCCCTGGCATCGCGGGCCCGGATGCGGTTTCGTACCAGCCTCGCCTCGTGCCTGCGCGTTAAGCGCTGAGGACGAGAACCGGGCTGCGCGTGTGGCGGATCACCTTGTCGCTGACGCTGCCGAGGACGAGCGTCTGAATGCGCGATAGGCCCCGCCGGCCCATGATCAGGAGGTTCCCGCCGTCGTCTCCCGCCAGCCGGAGAATCTCCTCGGCGGGATCACCCACGACGGTCTGAACGTTCGTCCCTTCCGGGAGTTCGCCGATGTCTTTTTTGATCGCGTCGGCGATGCGCTGCCCGGACGACTGTGCCATGCGGTCGATTTCGTCGCGCGAAAGCCGGCTCAAGCCGATGATCTCGTAGGACTCGAGCGGGAATACGTGAAACAGCGTAAGCGGCGCGCCGAGGCGTCTCGCCATGTCGCTGCCCACGCGCGCCGCGCGCGTCGCGTGCTCCGAGCCGTCGACGGGAACCGTGATTCTCTGGATTGCTTCAGCCATCGGAACGCGACAGTGCAAACGGGAGGCCATGTTTCGCGAGCCACGGCACGCGGTGAGCGACACGCTGAGCGCAACCCGCGCTTCGCTGATTTGAATTAATCAGTCACGATGTCGCTCGCTTTGTCGGAGCTACCGCCCATCACGGAGGGCGTCGGCATGCTGGCCGCAGCGTGCACGACGCTCGCGTTTTTGCCGCAGGTTGTGAAAGTGTGGAAAACGCGTTCTGCCCGGGACATTTCGCTCGGCATGTACGCGGTGTTTTGCGCCGGCGTCGCGCTCTGGCTGCTTTACGGCACGCTCATCGAATCGGTCCCGCTGCTCTTGGCAAACGGCGCCACCTTGGTCCTGGCGGCGTCGGTCCTGTCGATGAAGCTTCGCTGGGATCGCCACGAATTCGGTGAATAGCCCCGCCGCTCAGTCGCAGCGAACGCGACCGGGTCCGCATCCGATGCGCACATGGCGCCTTCACACGAAAGAATTGCGCACGAGGCCGGCGACGGCGCGCGCGACATCGGCATCGTGGGGCTCGGCCGCATGGGCAGCGCGCTGGCGCTTCAGGCCGCCGACAAGGGCATGCGCGTGGTCGGAAACGGCCGCACCGTCCCCGAGGGGCTCGAGCGCGCCGGCGTCACCATCGAGTCGTCGCTCGAGGCGCTCGTCACCGACCTGACCCCGCCGCGCGTCGTGTTCCTGTACGTCCCCGCCGGCCCCACCGTCGATACCGTGCTCGGCGAGCTCGCCGACATCCTCGACACGGGCGACATCATCGCCGACGGCGGAAACAGCTACTGGGGCGACTCGCTCCGGCGCCATCGCGAGCTCGAAACGCGCGGCGTCGAGCTCGTGGACGTGGGCACGAGCGGGGGCATTTCTGGGGCCCGACACGGGGCGTGTTTCATGGTGGGCGGCAACCGGGACGCCGTCGCGTGGCTCGAGGGCATCCTCGAGGCCCTGTCGGTGCCGGGCGGCTACGTTCACGCCGGACCGCCCGGCGCCGGCCACTTCGCCAAGCTCGTCCACAACGGCATCGAGTTCGGGATGCTTCAGGCCATCGCCGAGGGCGTCGATCTCCTCGAGCATTTCGGCGAGCCGCTCCCCGTCGCCGACGTGCTGCGCTGCTGGCGCCACGGCTCGGTGATCCGCTCGTGGCTCGTCGACCTCATGGAGGAGGCCTACCGCGACGGCGGCGGTCTGGCCGGCGTGCCGCCGCACGTCGAGGACACCGGCGAGGTCAGGTGGCTCCTAGGCGACGCGCTCGAGATGGAGCGGCCGGTCCCAGCCATCGCCCAGGCAATCATGCAGCTGTTTTCCTCGCGCGACACCTCGAGGGTGTGGGCGCGCGCGATCGCCATGATGCGACACGGCTTCGGCGGCCATCCGCTCGGCGGCGACGCCGGCACGCGTCGCGAGCGGCGCGAAGGTCGCGTCGGCGACATCATCCGCGGCACCTAATGGCTCGCTGAGCCGCCGCCTGGCGCGCTCTCGGGGGCCGGATCGCTCGATTCGGCATCGCCCTCGCCAGTCCACGGGCGGTCCCAGCTCGCCGCGAACACGAGGTCCGTAAGCGGCATCCTGCGCCGCGCGGCGCGCTCTTTTTCGCGCAACTTTGCGGGGAGCGCGTCTGGGTCGCCCGGGTAGCCGATGGCGAGCACCGCCACGGGCTCGAACGGCTCGGGCACGGCGAAAGCCGCCCGCGCCGCCTCCACGTCGAACCCGGCGATCTGGTGAACCGCCACACCGAGCGCGGTGGCCTGCGTCGTGAGCTGACACACCGCGAGCCCCACGTCATGCAGCGCGTGGCGGTTCGGCTGGCCGCTCCCCGCGAAGGTCGTGCGGGCGACGGACAGCGCGAGCACCGGCGCGGCCGCCGCCCATTCCCGGTTCTTGTCGATGACGCAGTCCAGCAAGCGCTCGAAGCTCTCCTCGTCTTCCCTCCGGGCCAGAACGAAGCGCCAGGGCTGCTCGTTGAAGCTCGACGGCGCCCAGCGCGCCGCCTCGAAGATCCGGCGGAGTACATCGGCCGTCACGGGCTCGCTGGAAAACGCCAGCGGGCTAAAGCGGCGCTTTAGGAGTGCGTGAATGCTTTCGCTGGTGGGAGCCGGCTTGTCCATGAAGTCTACCTTTGCCATTGCGATCTGCGGGCGGGGCGCTTTGCGAGGCCCAGGCGAGTAAGCCTAAGAGAGATCGAACAGGAGGATCTCGGCGTCCTCGGCCCCTACGAGCTCGACCTCGTCTTCGTCGCTCATCGCCGCCCCGTCCCCCTCGCGGAGATCGGCGCCGCTCGAGCGCACGACGCCGCGGACGACCTGGAGCCAAACGTGGCGTTCGCGCGACAGCGCATGACGCACGCGATCGCCGGGGGCCAAAAGCGACGCGTAGATCTCGACGTCCTGGTGGATGGTGACCGATCCGTCGCGCCCGTCGGGGGAGCCCACGAGGCATAGCGCGCCACGCCAGTCATCGCGATCGAAGCTCTTGTGCTCGTAACTCGGCGCCATCACCCGAACGCCCGGTTTGAACCAAATTTGCAAAAACCGCACGGGCTCGTGCTGGGACGGATTGTACTCGCTGTGCAAAACCCCGGTGCCTGCGCTCATCCGCTGGAGCTCCCCGGGCCGGATGACCGAGCCGCTCCCCGTGCTGTCTTCGTGCTCGAGCGCCCCCTCGATGACGTAGGTGACGATCTCCATCTGCCGGTGAAAGTGCCTCGGAAAGCCCGCGCCCGGCGCGACCCGATCGTCGTTCAGGACCCGGAGCGAGCGAAAGCCCATGTGGGCGGGGTCGTGGTAGTCGGCGAAGGAAAAGGTGTGCCGGGTGTCGAGCCACCCGTGGTCTGTGCCCCCGCGATCTGCGGCGCGCCGTACGGTCATCATCGCTCATCGCCTCCCGTGTCTTGCCAGTGTGAGGGCTCGGAGCTCGCCTGGCCAGGGCCGGGGCGGCGCGCAGCCCGAGCCCGGCTCGGCGCCTCGCGGCGGACGACGCCGCCCGCGCCGCGAAAGCCCGCAGGGCGGCCGCCGAAACGAAGCGCGCCCGCCACGGGGGCGGGCGCAATCGGCTTACGCGACTGTGGGGCCGTGCCTAGAAGAAGTTCACGCTAAGGCGCCCCATCACGTTCTGATCGATTTGCGTGGCGGAGGTGAGGTATCCGTCGCGCTCGAGGCGGAACGTGTAGTCGAAGGTCGCGTGCAGCAGGTCCGTGAGCACGGGGACGCGGAAACCGGCGTTGGCGGAGAGATCGACGAGGAGCCTCTCGCCGAAGTTATCCCCGGCGTCGTCGATATTCTGAATCGGCGCGATGATGCCGAGGTTGGCCGAGCCGAAAAGCCAGCGCGCGAAAGTCACCGTGGCGTTCGCGCCGATCGTCGGCCCCGTGGTGTGGTAGCCCTCCACCTCCGTCAAGACCACCTGTTGCCCGGTCTCGTCACCATCCACCGTGAACAGGCCCTCGTCGCGGACGAGCCCCTGCCGAAACGCCCAGCCCAGGCGCGTCCCCACGTCGACATCGAGGAGCACGAGATCGGCGGTGAGCGCGCGCAGGTTGGCGCCGAGCTCCTGCTGGAGGATGACCGGCGCGAACGGATCGGCCAGGCGCACGCGGAGGTTGTCCTGGGTCCCCTTGGTGCCGTAGATGCGCTCCTCGGACGTGCCGTCGGCCAGCTCGCGCGTCACCGAAATGTCGGCCGACTCCTCCTGTTCGGGGCCGATCCCGCTATCGAGGAACAGGTAGCTCGGAAACACCGCCGTGCGGAAGCTGCCGCGAACATACGGGCCGATGTAGGGGTTTTGGATGTTGTAGGCGTATAGCGCGTCGGCCGAGAACCGATCGCTCGTGGCGTAAACGGACGCCGCCGGGCGGTCGAGGAGGTTGAGCTCGAGGTCCGAGCCCACGTTGAGGAAGTGGTTATCGCGGTCGAACACCATGCTGAGGTTTGCAAACAGCCCGTAGAGGCCGTGCACCCCGCTCGTCTGCCCCACCACGTCTCGCTGCTGGTGCACCGCGAGGCTGCCGCCGGCGTTCAGCGCGATGCGCACACCCGCGATCTCCACGCCCTCCGGGAGCTCGTCGGTCACGACGCCCGAGCCGCGGAACCCCCGCGTGCTCGGATCGACGACGATCACGAAGTCGCGCTCGGCCTCCTCTTCATCGAGTTGCATGGTCGCGAAGTCGGTGAACGTATCGAAGGCGTCGCCGGCGCGAACGATCTTGTAGATGCCGGGCGGCAGGTCGAAGCTCAGCGGCGCCTCGCCGGCAGCGCGGTCCGTGGTGCGGCCCGTGCCGACGAGCTCGCCGGTCTCGGCGTCGTAGACGTCGAGGCGAAGCTGCGTGTAGACGTTGCGCGTCGTGATCGCGTGAATGCGCGCCCTGACCGAATCATCCGCCTCGTAGGTGGGATCGACCTCAGGCGCGTCGTCGGCCTCGGGGGCGACCTCGACCTCGTCCTCCTCGGGCGGCTCCGGCTCCGCGGGCGCCTCCTCGGCGGCCTCGGCCTCCTCGCCCTCTTCGGCCGGCTCGGCGTCCTCGGCGTCCTCGGCCGGATCTTCCGCCGGCTGCGCCGCGGCTTCGGCGTCCTCGGCCTCAGCGGGCTCCTCTGCCGCCTCATCGGCCTCGTCAGCGTCTTCCGCCGACTCCTCTGCGGCCTCGTCGGCTTCGTCGGCTTCGTCGGCTTCCTCTTGGGCGAGCGCCGGCGGCGCCGCGAGCGCGGCACCGACGAGCGCGCCGAGCATCCAATATCGCTTCGTTGTCATGGTACTTCCCCCGAAAAAAAATCGAACAGCAGAGCAGGCTCCATGGTACGCAGAAATTTGGCCGCGGTCACGAATGTCCCCCAAAAAAACGGACCATCGCACCGCGTGTGAAAACCGCCTCACCACGAAGCGCGGATGACCGCGCGGCCTTTTGCGGCGGCGTCGCGACCGCGCGAGCGCCCGAGGCGCGAGCGTCGCCCGCCGCGCGTCGCGAGCCGGCCGGCTCTATAGCCGGCTTCGCACGGCGCGCGCAACCTCGTCGGTAGAGGCTCGCCCGCCCAGGTCTGGGGTCTTGTTGCCGGCGGCGAGCGCGTCCGTCACGGCCGCCGCGAGGCGCTCGCCCAGATCGTCGCGACCCAAGTAGGTCAGCATCATCGCCGCCGATAGGAGGGTCGCCGCCGGGTTGGCGACGCCTCGCCCGGCGATATCGGGGGCGCTTCCGTGACAAGCCTCGAAATACGCCACGCGCTCGCCCACGCCGGCGCTGGGGGCCATCGGCATGCCGCCCATGACCTCCGATGAAACGTCCGACAGAACATCTCCGAACAGGTTCGTCGTCACGACGACGTCGAATTGCTCCGGGCAGGCCACCATACGCCGCGCCGCCTCGTCCACGTACACGTGGTCGATGTCCAGCGCCGGGTCGGCGGCGAGCTCCTGCTCACAGATTGCCCGAAACAGGCCGTCACTTCGGCGCAGCACGTTTTCCTTGGTCACGATGGTGACGCGTCCGCGGCCGACCCCGTTCGCCTTTCGCTGGCTGGCGAGGGCGCGCGCGTACCGGGCGATGCGCCGCGACGCCGCCTCCGTGACCACGCGGAGCGCGAACGCCCCTTCGCCGGGCAACCGGTAGCCGAGATGGTCCTCGAGCCCGGGCGCGAGCCGGGCCAGCTCGGACAGATCGCCCTCGCGCCCAGGGTACATGCCCTCGGTGAGCTCGCGGACGATGACGAGGTCCGTCGCGCCCCCACCCGTTCGCGCCGGGACGTGGGGCACGCTGGTGGCGGGCCGGATGTTCGCGTAGGTGTCCAGCGAAAACCGGATGTAGCGGAGAATATCGGCGGAGCCTTCGGGTCCCGTGTCCACCGCCCCGAACAGGATCGCGTCGGCGCGATCGAGCTCCTCGCGCAGCGCGTCCGGAAACGGGGTTCCGAGCCGCGCGCGGGTCTCGGGGCCGTGGGGCGGCGTGACCACATCGATGGGTGCGTCCAAAGCCTCGAGGCACGAAAGCGCCGCGGAGACCACCTCGCTGCCTATCCCGTCGCCGCCCAGGGCGACGACTCGCGGCCGCCGCGCGGAGGCTGGGAGGTGCCCGGCGGGCAAGAGCCACCCGGATGGAGACAACGACATCACTCGGCCTGCCAAAACGAGAGATATGCCGCGGGATCCGAGTCGAGCTCCATGACGCCGCCGCAGCCGGCGCAAGGGTGCGACTCGGGGACGGCGGCGCCGGAAGGTTGGACGTTTTGCGTTTCGCTATCGCAGCTGTCGCACACCCAGGGCGTCATGAACGACTCCACGCGCGCGCAGCCCAGGAAGCTCGAGATCATGCTCGCTTGCAAAACGAGCGGCGGCGACAGCCGGCGCATCACGACGTCCTGCGTCTGGCTGCACAGGCGACCCAGAAAGTCGATCCAGGCCTTTACGCCGAGCGAGTTGATGTGATGGACACCTGCCGTGTCGAGGATGACGCGCTTGCCGGCCGCGCTCGGCACGGGAAACTCCGAACGCTCGGAGATCATCCCGTTGATCGTGACGACGAGCCCCTCGGGCGTGTCGTTGACGGTGACGCTCGAGTTCGATTCCATCGCGGCAAGCCTATCACGCGGCGCGCGCGGCGCTCAGCGCCTTGGGGAAACCCGCGGGCGTCGCGCGCAGAGCGAGCAGCAGGTAGTCGCCCTCCGTGCGGAGCGCCGAGACGCTCATCACCGGCGTGAGCGCGCTGAGAACGCGGCGTAGGCGCTCGTTGCCGGCGAGCTTCGGAACCTGCATGAGGTCGAGGACGATGACGTCGTCTTGCGCATCGACGAGAACCGGGGGCTTCTTGGGCATGAAGTTGACGAGGTTGCCCGGCTTCGACAGATCCAGCGCGCCCGACTTGAGAAGGCCGCCGATGGGCGAGTCACTGTTGCCGAGGACCTTCATGTCGACGTCGGCGAGCCGCAGGGTCGTGCGGAGCTCCTCGTCGCTCACGCGCAGCTCCTCGACGAAGATCGACGAGGAGGCGCGGAGCTTGGTCCCCATGAGCTCGACGGTGGCGCCGATGTTGACGGCGGGCGGGCGGGCCGCGATGGTCACGTCGGTGGGGGTGTTTTTGCCCGGCGGCGTGTGCGTGACCAGCCAGCGGATCGCGTCCAGGGGAACCGCTACGCGCAAATTCACCGCGTGCCTGGCGATCCGCACAACGGAGAGAGGGTTTCGCGCGACGTAGCGACCTGCAGAGCGGAGGGCGGATCGGATCGGGAGCGCCATAGAGTGGGTATACTACACCAACTGCCCGGGCCCCCGGGACCTCTCGATCGCCGAAAACCAGCCCGAGCGCGGCGCTCGGTGCGACTCCCGTCCCCGCGCGGATCCGCGGGCGCCCCGGTGGGGGCGCCGTTACACGCGCTCGATGACGGTGGCGATGCCCATGCCGCCCCCGATGCACAGGGTCGTCAGCGCGGTCGCCTTGTTTGCCCGCTCCAGCTCGTCGAGGGCGGTGCCGAGCAGCATGGCTCCCGTGGCGCCGAGGGGGTGACCGAGGGCGATCGCTCCGCCGTTGACGTTGACCCGCTCGGGATCGATTCCCAGGTTGCGAATGGTCTGGAGCGGGACTGCGGCGAAGGCTTCGTTGATCTCCCAAAGATCGACGTCGCGGGCCTCCATGCCGGCCATAGATAGCGCCTTCTTCGAAGCCGGGGTCGGCGCCGTGAGCATGATCACGGGCTCGGAGCCGGCCGTGGCGGTGGCGCGGAGGCGCGCCCGCGGCGCGAGGCCGGCGCGCTCGCCGTATTCCTTCGACCCGAGCAAGACGACCGCGGCGCCGTCCACGATGCCGCTCGAACTGGCGGCGCTGTGCACGTGGCGAACCTCCCCCGCCTGCGGGTAGGCGCGCAGGGCGAGCTGGTCGATGGTCTCCCCGTTCGGCCCCATGGGCGTAGCGCCCAGCTTGGCGAACGCGGGGTCGAGCCCGGCCAGCGATTCGGCCGTGGTGTCCGGGCGGGGATGCTCGTCCTTGTCGAGCACGACCTCCCCGGCCGCGTTTTTCACCGGGAACAGCGACTTCGAAAACCGGCCCTCCTCCACGGCGCGGGCGGCCCGGTGTTGGCTCGCCAGGGCGAACCCGTCGATGTCCTCGCGCGAAAAGCCCTCGAGCGTGGCGATGAGGTCGGCCGAGATCCCCTGCGGGACCATCGCGATCTTTTTGCGGAGCTCGGTGTTGAGCCCGTCGAGCATGGCCTCGTCGGCGCCCAGCGGCACCCGGGACATCGATTCGACGCCACCGCCGATGGCGCACTCCTGCATGCCGCTGGCGACGCCCATGGCCGCAAAGTTGATCGCCTGCAGGCCGCTTCCGCAAAACCGGTTGACGGTCGTGCCGGTTACGCTCTGAGGCCAGTCGGCGGCCAGGATCGCGTTTCTCGCGATGCAGGCGCCCTGCTCTTTGACCTGAGTTACGCAGCCGACGACGACGTCATCTACCGCCTCGCGGTCCATACCCGTCTTATCGGCCAGACGACCGAGCGTCTGGGCGAACAGCTCCTGCGGGTGGACGCCGGACAGCGCGCCCTTGCCGGGCTTGCCACGCCCCCGGGGCGTCCTAACGGCGTCGTAGATGAAAACGTCTCGCATGATCATCCGTCACCTCCGGTGCGCGGCTCTTCGCCGCCGAAACGTGACCGGGCCGGGCCCGCGTACGGGGCTCGGCGCGATGGGCACCTGCACCATGCGTGATTTCGCCGCGGCGCGCAAGCGGGCCAACCGCCTCCTCAGGTCGCGAGGATGAACATTCATACGACCCGGGAGTCGGGCTCGTGCCATCCCCTGGCGGCCGCGATAGACTGCGCCCCAACTTTCTACCACGCTGTCGTGGCGCCGACGCCGCGCGCCCTCGTCGTAGTACTATTCGCCGTCACCCGCGCTGCGGCCGAGTGCTGCCACGCAGGTCGGCAAGGCGCCGCCGTCCGCGCCTCGAGCCCACCCGTCGCAAGCCCTCGGTCGCCCGCCCGGCCGGAGCCCTTAGGACATGATTCCCGACAAGACCATCGCCCCCGCGCTACTCACCCCCTCGGATGAACACGGCATGCTCCGCGACACGGTCCGGGAGCTCGCTCGGAAAGAGGTGGAGCCGCAGGCCGAGCAGCACGACAGGCGGGGCACACTCAACACCGAGCTCCTGCACAGGGTCGGCTCACTCGGCCTGCTCGGCGTCACCATTCCCGAGGACGACGGCGGCGCTGGCCTGGACGCCACGGCGTCCGTGATCGTGCACGAGGAGCTCGCGTACTCCGATCCCGGGTTCACCCTGGCCTACCTCGCCCACGCCCTTTTGTTCGTGAACAATTTCTACTTCGCCGCGAGCCCCGAGCAGCGCGCCCGCTACCTTCCCAAGGCGCTGTCCGGCGAGGCGGTGGGCGCCATGGGAATGACCGAGCCGGCCGTCGGCACCGACGTGCTCGGCATGCAGACGGTGGCCCATCGGCGCGGCGACCACTACGTCCTCACCGGGCGCAAGACGTTCATCACGAACGCCCCCGAGGCGGACTACTTCGTCATCTACGCCGTGCTCGAGGGCCGCATCACCACGTTCGTCGTCGAGCGCGGCTTTCCCGGTTTTTCGGTCGGCGAAAAGATCCCCAAGATGGGCATGCGGGCGTCGACCATGGCCGAGCTGATCCTCGAGGAGTGCGAGGTGCCCGCGGAAAACCTCCTCGGCCGCGAGGGCGGCGGCATCACCAACATGATGCGAAACCTCGAGATCGAGCGGCTCGGCCTCGCCGCGATGAGCTTGGGCATCGCGAGGCGGTCGCTCGACATCATGACCACCTACGCCACCGAGCGGCACTCGTTCGGCAAGCCCCTCGCCGGGCACGGCCAGATCCAGCGCTACATCGGCGAGAGCTACGCCAAGACGGAGGCGATGCGGAGCCTCATCTACGGCGTGGCGAGCACCGTGTCTCCCGGGACCCGCAACCGCATCGGCACCGACGCCGCCAAGCTGTTTGCCGCCACCGCGGGCAAGGAGGTGGCCGACGCGGCCATGCAGGTCCTCGGCGGCTACGGCTACTGCAGCGAGTACCGGGTCGAGCAGTTCCTCCGCGACGCCCGGCTCATGGAGATCGGCGGCGGCACCCTCGAGGCCCACCAGAAAAACATCACCCGCGACCTCACGGGCCCGGCGGCGAAGGCGTAACGAGCGAGCGCCCGCGGCGGCCTGCGCCGGCCGTGTGCGGCAAGCGGCGGACGCGGCGGTCGGCGGCGGGCAGGCGCGGCGACGCCCGTGCAAAGGCGCCGCCGGGACGCCAC
>SLNH01000321.1 GCA_007133195.1 Nannocystineae bacterium
CCACCCAGACTGGAAGAACGTCTATAACCGCGTGGAAGTCGAGCTGTTTTCGCACGACATCGGCGCCCTCAGCGAAAACGACTTCCGGCTGGCCGCCGAGATGACCCGCCTGGCCGGCTGAAGCCGCGCGCGGACGGCCGCAGGTTCGCACGCCGGTCGACACCACGAACCGGGAAGCTGAGCGCGGCCTGCTCGGCCGCGCTCTCCATTGGGGGCGCCCGCGAGAAAAAACGCGACGCCAGTGCCGCCTTTACTGCGTGTGGGGTGTGTAGGGCCAGCTGCGAGAGGGTGGCCAGTTATCCGACCCATCGGTGCCACGCCTCCCGATTGAGCATGCCTCGGTTCTGGGCCATGATGCCCGCATGGTTACGACTCTGCGCCGTTACGTGTTGTCCGGCCCCATGATGCTGCTCGCCTCGCTGTCACTCGCATGCGCCACTGGCGAGTCCGACGGAAGCAGCGACCCCGACGGCGGTAGTCTGCTCGGCGGTGACAACGGCAACGGCGACAACGGCGGCTTCGAGCAGCAGCCTGACGCCGGTCCGGCCCCGGACGGCGCCACTGGCAGTAACGGCAATGGTTCGAACGGAAACGGGGACAACGGAAACGGGGACAACGGAAACGGAGACAACGGAAACGGAGACATAGGGAACGGCGATTCCGACGACGTTCTTTTGACGCACAACAATTCCTTCGATGTCGTGGGGGAGTCTCCCGACTCCGGCGAGCCCTTCGTCGGCTGCGTCACACCCGTCGAGATCGGTGGGAACGAGTTTTTCGTCCACTCAAGGACCGACTACTACAAAGTCTTCGATCTTGAGGGCGACTTCGGTGTAACCGAGGACTTGCTCATCGAAACGTTCCATTTGGGCGTACTATTCGTCGACAGCCTGAATTTTCCCGTCGAGACGGAGCTGACCTTCAGCGCTCAGGACGACCCGAGGTTTCCGCAGCCAGGCAGCGCCCAAGAGCTCGAAACGATTGGCGCAAATTTCCCCGACTTCGTCTCCGATCCAACGCTCCTGACCCTGGACCTGACGGGGAATCAGATCGTCGTGCCAGCAGGCAACGCGCTGCTCGTCGAGTTTTCTCTGGAAGACGGCTTTGACGAAAACGACGAGGTTCAGGACGTCTTGAATATAGGCGTAAACTTCGAGGGCGGCGACCGAGGAAGTTTTATGCGAGCTCCTGAGTCGCAGAACTGCAGTCAGGACATCACCGCGTTCGACGAAATCGTCGATACCGATGGAAATAACCTCGGCAATCGCGAGTGGGTGGTTGCGATTGAATCCACCACGAACTTTTAGGTGGGGACTGCCGTTTTCCAGCGATCTTAGCTGATCGGCTGGGTAGCCGTCGGCTCTTTTGCTAATCGGGGTGGATGCAGTGACCCCGACGAGGGGGGCTTCTCGATGCGATGCATTGTTGGCGCGTTGGTGGCGGAGCCGAACATGGTCAGTGCCACTCGGCGCCGCAATGGGTCGGCGAGCTGGCGCCGACGGTGAGGCTTGATACAATCATCGGCTGACCGGTTCAGATGTGGCGAGCAAAGTCGATGTTGGTGGCCGCCGCCCTCGTGGCGAGCGGCGCGGGTGATCGCCTCGTCGCCGCGGCGGACGCGGAGCCTAGGCCCCGCGTTCATGTGGTGGAGGCGGGCGACGATCTGTGGACGATCGCCCGCGAGCACGACTGCCAGGTCGACGACGTACTCGAGGCAAACCACCTGGGGAGTGACGCGATCCACCCGGGTGACGAGCTCGCGATCCCGCGCTGTGACATCGGGCCGCTTCACGGGCCGCCCCCGCCTGCGGAAGTGGTGGTGGCGGGCGAGGGCGACGGGGACGCGCCGCTCGTGGTTCGCCACGAGGTGGCGCCGGGAGAGTCGCTGTTCACGATCGCCCGCGACCACGATACGACGGTGGGGCAAATCCAGGTCCAAAACGGCCTGAGCGACGCACTCATTCACGCCGGCGACGAACTCTATGTCATTCCCGGCGCGGGGCGAACGGCCCGGGTCGTGCCCGGCCAGAGCCTCGGCACGCCGCAGGCGGGACGGCTCGCGCGGGGCGTGCAGCTCCCGCAGGGGCCGGGCTACTACCGTCGCCGCCCGCACTACGCCTGGGGCACGAACCATGCGGTGGGGCACACGCGAAACGTGTTGCGCGCGGTGCGGGCTCGCTATCCCGGGCTACACAGGCTGGCGATCGGCGACTTTTCGGCCGAGGAAGGTGGCCCGATTCCGCGCCACACCTCGCACCAGTCGGGCCGCGACGCGGACATCGGGCTGTTTTTTCGGAGCAAACCAAACGGCTACCCCGAATCGTTCACGGCGGCCAGGCGCGACAACTTGCACTTCGAGGCGACGTTTAGCCTGCTCGAGAGCTTCGCGGCGACGGAAGACCTGCCGGGCGGCGTGGAGGTCATGTTCCTCAACTACGAGGTGCAGCGGATGCTCTACGAGTGGGCTCGACGGGAGGGCGGCGTCCCGCGGGACCGGCTCCGGGACCTGTTCCAATACCCGCGGGGCACAGGGGACCGCACCGCGCTGATCCGCCACGAGCCAGGTCACCGAGGACACGTCCACGTGCGCTTTCGCTGTCCCGAGGGCGACTCGGACTGCCGTTAGAAGCGGCGCTCTCACTGTCACGGTTGACGCCGGCTGCCGGTGAGGGCGCGGCGCTTTCGTCTTCGGGACGGTTGTCGTTCATCGGCGGCGAAGGGAGCGGAAATTGCATCGGCCGGGGATGGCCCAGATCGCCCGCCTCGCGGTCGTTCGCGGCACGCTGTCCACGAAAAGCCGGAACGCTCGTTGCTCTCTCTATCGCACCGACTGACCGTCGTTATCTTCGTTTTTGGTCTGTTCGCCGCGCTGTGGCGTGCGCCCGAAGCGCGCGCGAGCCAAGACTGCGTGCTTGGCGCGGAGCTGGACGGGGTGGTCAGCGGCGGGGTGGCCGAGTATCTGGCCGATGCGGTGGGCGCCGCCGAGCGCGAGGAGTGTGTGCTCCTGGTCCGTGTTGACACGCCCGGAGGACAGCTCGGGGCGACCCGCGACATCGCACAGGTGTTTCTCGGCGCCGACGCTCCGGTGGTGGTCTACGTGGAGCCTCGCGGGGCGCAGGCGGCGTCTGCCGGGACGTTCATTACGATGGCTGGTCACGTCGCGGCCATGGCGCCGGGGACGAACATCGGAGCTGCTCACCCGGTGGGGCTGGGTGGCGATCCAGACGAGCCCACCGGTGAAAAGGTGCGCATGGACACGGCCGCGCTCGCCAGGAGCATCGCCGATGCGCGGGGACGAAACGCCGAGTGGGCCGAGCAGGCAGTTCTCGAGTCGGTCTCGGCCACGGCCACCGAGGCGCTCGAGCTCGACGTCATCGATCACGTGGAGACGTCGCAGCCGGGACTCTTGACGGTCATCGACGGGGAGGAGGTAGAGCTCGCCTCCGGGGAGACCGCGGTGCTCTCGACGCGCGGCGCCGAGGTGTCGAGCTTCGACATGACGCTGCGCCAGCGCGTGGTGGCCGCGCTCGGCAACCCCGAGATCGCGTATCTGCTGCTCATGCTCGGGCTCCTCGGCCTCCTCATCGAGCTCGCCAGCCCGGGGATCCTCGTTCCCGGGATCGTCGGCGGGTTGGCTTTGTTTTTGGCCGCAATCGGTCTCGAGATCCTCCCGGTGAGCGTGGGCGGACTTTTGCTCCTCGCGCTCGGTGTGGGCCTTCTCGTCGCTGAGGTGTATTTTGGCGCCTACGGCCTTCTCGCGCTCGGGGGGCTCGGCTCGCTGATCTTCGGGTCGATTCTGCTCATCGACCGGGGCGCCGCGGACTACTTCGCCGAACAGGAGCTCGTCATCTCGTGGGGCGTCATCGTGCCGCTGGCCGTGGTGCTGGCCGGGGCCGCCGTGACGCTGGCTTGGAAGCTGGGCCGGTCGCACAGGGAGCCGTCCCCGACGGGCGTAGGCGGCCTCGTGGGCACGACCGGTGTGGCGCTCGACGAGGTGGACGCGGGCGGCGGCGCCGTCCGGATCGGATCGGAGCGGTGGCGGGCGCGCGCCGACGCCCCCATCGCCGCCGGTAGCCGGGTCGAGGTGATCGACGTGGAGGGGCTCGTGCTCAGGGTGCGGCGCGGTCGCCACGCGGCGGGGCGGCGCGCCGAGCGCGCGGCTGGCGGTGGCGGCGCGGCGCCGAACGAAAGGGGTGAAGGAGGATCATGAACGAGTTCGGTTTGCCCACGGGTCTGCTCCTCGCGGCCGGTGTCGTTCTGCTCTACCTCGCCGCGTGCATCAAGATCGTCAAGGAATACGAGCGGGGTGTGGTCTTCTTTTTCGGCCGCTATACCGGGCTCCTTCAGCCGGGCTTGCGGTTCGTGCTCATCCCCGTGTTCAAGGCGCGGATCGTCGACATCCGCACCATCGTGGAGGACGTGCCGGCTCAGGATGTGATCACGCGCGACAACGTGTCGGCGAAGGTCAACGCGGTGCTCTACTTCCGCGTCATCCACGCCGACAAGGCGGTCCTTCAGGTCGAAAATTATCCCATGGCCACGAGTCAGCTGGCGCAGACGGCGCTCCGCTCCGTGGTCGGCGCGAACTGGCTCGACGCGCTGCTCTCCGAACGCGATCGACTCAACGCCACGCTGCAAAAGCTCCTCGACGAGCAGACCGATCCCTGGGGCATCAAGGTCGCCAGCGTGGAGATCAAGCACGTGGAGATTCCTCAGGACATGCGGCGGGCGATGGCGCGGCAGGCGGAGGCGGAGCGTGAGCGGCGGGCGAAAGTGATCGCCGCCGAGGGCGAGTACCAGGCCGCCGAGAAGCTCACCGAGGCCGCCGAGCTCATGGCGCGCGAGTCGGGGACGCTGCAGCTCCGCTATCTCCAAACCCTCGTCGAGATCGCGGCCGATCACAACTCCACCACGGTGTTTCCCCTGCCCATCGAAATCCTCCGGGCGTTCGCCCGGGTCGAAGACGCCGACAAACCGCCGCGGCACGACGGCAAGGCGCGCGACGAGGAGGGGCAGACGCTGCACTCGAGCGCGCCGCGAAGCGCGGGTTGAGCCGGCTGGCTCAGGTGGCCGCGCCTGTCGGGGCGCGGCGGCGCCAGGAGCTCAGGCTACGGCGTCACCGCGACGACGCCACGATGTTGTAGACGTTGGCCCCGGTAAACTGACGGAAGAACGGCACGTCCAACCGGACGGGTTTCGGCGACTCGGGAATCTCGCTCACACACGATCGAACCACCTGGACGTCGCACGGGCGCGCGTCGAGTAGCCGCCGGAGGACGTCGATCGGCTCGACGCCGGTGCGTTCGGTCTGTGTGCGGTGAGCCTCGAACGACACGATGAAAAACGGCGCCCGCTCCAGGGTGCGCTTCGCCCCGCGCAAGACCGCCTCCTCGCCCCCCTCGACGTCGATCTTGAGGACGACGCCGAACTCGGGCGGGGTGGCTTGCGCGTCGATGGTGGTGACCTCGACGTCTCCGGTCGGCGTCGGCACGAGGTAGGCGGCGTGATCGTGGGACGAGTGCGGCGGGTGGACCAAGGTGCCGCGCCCGGAGAAGTCGGACACGGCCGCACACTCCGCGCGCGCCTCCGCGTCGAGGAGGGCCATATTGTTGACCAGCGTCTCGAAGCTCTCGCGGTTGGGTTCGAAGGCGACGGCGCGCTGAATCTGCGGGCAGGCCTGCACCAGCCTCGCGCTCACCACGCCTACGTCGGCTCCACAGTCGTAAAGGACGGTGGGGCGACGGATGCCTTTCAGCTGTGCCGTCACGAGCGATAGGGCGGAGCGCTCGTAGTCGAGGATGTCGCGAAGCGCGTATGGGCGGCGGCTCAGGGGGACGTCGATCGCCGCCCGAGATCCCAGGCGGTAACGCACGACGACGTCGAGCCATCCGCACGTTCGCGCGAAGCTCTCGAGACGGTAGGCGCCCCGCACTTGGCGGGACTGCAGCCACCTCGTGGCCTGAAAGACGAGCGGAGGTGTGCGGCGCACTTCTTTGTGGTGTTCCATATCGAACTCCCGCGGGGCGGCGCGTCTTCGAAAAGGCGCGCAAACAGGGGCGACCCTCGACCTTAGCGAGGCGAGCGGGGTGCTCATCCCTGCGATGGGCCCGCCCCCTCGGTCGATGCATCGCGCTCCCGAGCGCGGACCTCGCGCCGGGGATGCCGGCGCGTTACAAGAGCTGCAGCCGGAACAGGGCAGACGCGGACGGCTGATTTTCTGCCCTGGTGTGAAGGCGGAGCCCGAGCTCGGGGCCGGCGACGAACGAGCGTCCGAACGCCTCGCCCCAGTAGGTATCGAGCGCCAGCCGCACGTCAGCCTCGATCTCGTATTCGGGTCTTGAGTCCAGCTCGGAGAAGACGACGCCGGGCGCCCACCGGGTCTCGAGCCATAGGGCATTCATGAGCGAGCCGCCGAGCGGCGCGCGGCTTGCGTGCGGGACGCGGGCCAGGACGTCGAGCGCGGGCCTACGCCGAGGGCATCGCGGCCGGCGGCGGCCGCTTACCGCGGTTACGGCGGCAGCAGGTAGCCGTCCGGGAATGGGTCGGCAGGATCGAGGAAAAGCGCGCCGAGTCCTACGAGTTGCGCGGAGGTCTGAATTTGGGCGCGCACCCCTCGGCGGGATCCCACGGCGACCTCCTCGGTGAGCCAGCCCTCGAACGATGTGCCCAAGATGCCGCGATTTTCGTAGCGCTCGCCCAGCGAAAGCTCCCCGCGCTCAAACAGGCGCGTCATCTTGGCGGCGGTCCCGGTGCCGCACGGGGAGCGGTCTAGGTGGGACGCACCGTAGACCACCGCGCCGGCGCCGCGCCGCTCGGCATCGCCTCCCGGATCGTAGAGGACGCAGCCGTCGACGGTGGCCGCCTCGCCAGTTATCGGATGCGATAGCGCGTGCTGGTCGTTTGCAGCCGCAACCACCGCGTCACCGAACGCGACGATGTCGGTCGCGCGATCCGGCGCGAGCGGAACCTGCAGATCCGACGTGGACACGAGGGCGAGGCAGCCGCCTACGAACACCATGCACGCGCGAGCGCGCTTGCCCCCGGCCAGTTCGAGCGAGACCGAGTCGGCGAGCACACACGAGGGCACGAGCTCGAGCACCACGGCCCGCACGCGCGGGCCCTCGAGCTGTGCGTAGGCGCGCACCAGCCCGGCCGGCGTATCGACGACGACCTCGCCCCGCTCGCCCCGCGGCGTGGCGAGCCCGAGCTCGATCATGGTGGTGATCGCGCCCACGGTGGCGGTGCCGCAAGCGAACGGATACCGCTTGGCGTCCATGAACACGACGCCGAAATCCGCGCCCTCCGCGCGAGGCGCCGTGATCCAAGCGCCCACGATGTCGCGGTGGCCGCGTGGTTCGCGGGTCACGAGCCGGCGCGCGTGATCGGCCTCGCGCTGCATCCATAGCCGGATGTCGGCGATCGATTCGCATTTTGGCGGAGCCGGCATCCCGCCGAGCACCACGCGGGTGGACTCCCCGGCGGTGTGACTGTCTACCACCGCGATCTCGCCGGGCTGCCTTGGGAGCCGGCGGAGGAGCTCACCCATGCCTAGATCGAACTCAACCATTTCGAGCCTTCACATCGCGGTTACGCCGATCGTCATGGCGCCCGCGGCAAATCTCTGGGCGTGCGCCCCGCCCACTCATCAGCGAGTGCGAGCGAAGCCGCCGTGGTCATGGTGAGGACGCCGGACTCCAAGATGTCGTCGGGGAAGTCGTATTCCTCGTTGTGAAGCGGCGCGCAGCTCGGCCCCGCCCCCACGCCGAACATGGCGCCGCGGCAGGTGCCGAGGATCTCACCGAAGTCTTCAGACCACGGAAATGGACCAGGCAGCCCCTCGCACGCGAGCCCGCACGCCTTCGCGGCCTCTCGGACGATGCGCGCACCGTCGTCGTCGTTGGCGGTGGCGCCGAACCGGTCGTGGCGCGCGTGCGTCACCTCGAGCCCGTGGGCGGCCCCGAGACCCTCGGCCGCGCGCTCCGCCGCGGTCATGAGGCGCTCGAGATCCGCGGTCTCGCTCGAGCGCATCGTCGTTTGAACTCTGGCCTTACCCGCGGCGATCCCGAACGAGGGTTCTCCCAAGTTCGCGTGGGTGATGGCCACAGCGGCGCCCGTGTCCATCGGCAAAAGCTGCGCGGGGAGCGCGAGGAGGGCGGGGATGAGCTGGGACAGGGCGAGGGCAGGGCTTTTGCCCAAATGCGGCTCGCTCGCGTGCGAGGATGCGCCCGCGAGCCAAATCTCTAGCCCCTCCGAGGCAGCGGCGAAAGCTCCCGCACGCACCGCGATCGAAGCCTTGGGGTAGCCCGGCAGGTTGTGCAGCGCGAACGCGTAGTCAGGGGCGATCTCTGCGAACTTCGGATCCTGGACGACCGCGCGAGCCCCAGTTCCCGTCTCCTCGGCGGGCTGAAACAGAAGGACCACGCGCCCCTTGGCCGGGGGGGAGCGCGACACGAGCTTTGCCACGCCGGCGAGGATCGCCATATGTCCGTCGTGCCCGCATTTATGGGAAACGCCCGGGATCTGGCTGGCGTGCGCGAGGTGCCCTGGCTCGGCGATGGGCAGCGCGTCGAGCTCAGCGCGGAGCAGCACGGTCGGACCGGGCTCGGCGCCGTCGTACACGGCGGCGATGCCGGCGCCGCCGAGTCCTCGGACCGTGCGCGCCGGGGCGTGTTCGCCGAGCCACGCGAGAAGGCGCTCTGCCGTCGGCTGCTCCTCATCGGAGAGCGATGGCGTCCGGTGGAGCGCCCGACGAAGCTCGGTGAGCGCCGGCAGTTCTTGCGCGAGCGCCCGGCGAGCCGCTTCCGCACCAAACATGACCTACCACCCTAGCTCGCGCCGGCCGGGGGGTTCAATCGCGACGCCTGTAAAGAAGTTCTTGACGAGACGGGTGAATGTTCGCGACACGGGAACGACGCATGTCCGGACCGGATCGCAGATGACGCCGCGCGACACGAGTCGTATGCGAGGGGCCGCGGGCGCCGCTCCCCGAGCCCTGGGGGCGCGGTGAAGGCACGGGCGACAGCGCTCGCGGTTTGCGCCGGGCTGATCCTCGCCATGGGCGCCGGGCCGGCGTGCGGCGCCGAGGCCGATGACGCAGCCGCCGACGCCGCGGCCGACGACGCGGACCGCGGCGAAGCTGAAGACACGGCCGTCGCCGACGACGCGGGCGGCGCCGCAGACGCCGACGACGCGGGCGGCGCCGCAGACGCCGGCGAAGCGGAAGACGAAACGGTCGCCCAGCGCATCGACGACGCCTTCCGTCCGGTGGCCGAGCGGGCGGCCGACGTGATGTTCTGGGATCCGTTCGCCGCCGTAGGGCTTTACGACCCCGTGCTCTACGGTGACGACGGGGAGCCGCTTTTGGACGAAGACGGTGAGGTTCGCGAAACGCGGGTGCCGATCGTCGTCGTGTGGCTCGTGTTCGTGTCTCTGTTTTTCACCTTCCGCCTCGGCCTCATCAACGTGCGCGGTTTCGGTCACGCCATCGCGCTCATACGGGGCCGGTTTAGCTCTCCCGACGACCCGGGCCAGATCACCCACTTTCGGGCGCTCGCCACGGCCGTGTCGGGCACCGTCGGCCTCGGCAATATCGCGGGCGTGGCCATCGCCATGGCCATCGGCGGCCCGGGGGCCACGTTTTGGATGATCCTCGCCGGCTTCCTCGGCATGGCCGCGAAGTTCGCCGAGTGCACCCTCGCGGTGAAATATCGCGACATCTCCGACAGCGGGGAGGTGTCCGGCGGGCCCCCCTACTACTTGAGCCGGGGCCTCGCGCGCCGAAACCTCCCCACGCTGGGCAAGGTGCTCGCCGTGTCGTGGGCGATCTTTGCGATTTTCGGATCGCTCGGCGGGGGGAACATGTTCCAGGCGAACCAAGCGTTCAGCCTGGCCTCGGAGACCTTCCCGTTCCTCGAGGGCAACGCCCTTTGGTTCGGGGCGGCGCTGGCGGCCGTGATCGGCGTGGTGATCATCGGCGGGATCGAGGGGATTGGGAGAGTGACGGGGCGGGTCGTGCCGCTCATGGCGACGATCTACATCGCGAGCTGCGCCGTGATCATCGGGCTGAACATCTCGTCGATCGGCGAGGCGTTTTCACTCATCATCACGGGCGCGTTCTCGGCTGAGGCCGCCCAGGGCGGGATCCTCGGCGTCATGGTCGTCGGCCTCACCCGGGCCGCCTTCTCCAGCGAGACGGGGGTGGGTACCGCCGCGGTGGCGCACTCGGCCGCCAAGACTCGGGAGCCCGCCGCCGAGGGGATGGTGGCCCTGCACGAGCCGTTCATCGACACCGTCGTGATCTGCACGATGACGGCGCTGGTCCTGATCTTCACCGGGCAGTATGACGCCGGGCCCGGCGCCGACGGGGCGGCGCTCACCTCGGCCGCGTTCGGCAGCGTCGCGTCCTGGTACCCCTACGTCTTGACGGTCTCGATCCTTCTGTTTTCGTTTTCGACGCAGCTCGCGTTTTCCTATTACGGCGTGAAGTGCTTCGACTACGTGGCCGGTCCGATGTTCTCCCGGGTGTGCGGCCGGCGCGAGCTGGCGACGCACATCTACCGGGTGATCTTTCTGGCGTGCGTGGTGGTGGGCGCGGCGGCCAGCCTAGACGCGGTCGTCGCGTACACGGATATGGTGCTGTTCGGGATGATCGTCACCAACACCATCGGCCTGTTCGTGCTCGCGCCCGAGATTCGAGCCGAGCTTTCGTCCTACCTGAGAAGGCTGCGCTCGGGTGAGATCGCGCCTCGCCCTCGTGGCTCGACCTGACCTCCTCGACATACCCAAGCGATAGGAACGTGATGTTAAAGAAGCCCGAAGCGGCCCAGACCGATGTCGTCATCGCCGAGAGCGAGCGGTTTAGCGCGCGAAACTACGCGCCCCTGCCCGTGGCGGTGACGCGCGGCGACGGGGCCCGGGTATGGGATGTCGACGGCAACGAGTACCTCGACATGCTCGCGGCGTATTCGGCGCTCAACCAGGGGCACCGCCACCCTCGAATCGTCGGGGCCGCCAAGGAGCAGCTGGACAAGCTCACGCTCACGTCACGGGCGTTTCACAACGACCAGATGGGCCCGTTTTTGCGCGAGCTTTGCGCCGCCGCGGAGATGGACAAGGCGCTTCCCATGAACACGGGCGCCGAGGCCGTGGAGACCGCGATCAAGATGGTCCGAAAATGGGGCTACCGGGTCGTGGGCGTGCCCGAGGGCGAGGCCGAAATATTGGTGTGTGGGGGAAACTTCGCCGGCCGCACGACCACGCTCGTGTCGTTTTCTTCGGACCCCACGTGCCGGGACGGCTTCGGCCCGCTCACGCCGGGCTTTCGCGCCGTGCCCTATGGCGACGCCGCTGCCCTAAGGCGAGCGATCGGAGAGCGGACCGTCGGCTTTTTGGTCGAGCCGATTCAGGGCGAGGGCGGCGTCGTGATTCCGCCCAAAGGATACCTCGAGGAGGTGAGAGCGATCTGCGACGAGCGCGGGATCGCGCTCATCGCCGACGAGATCCAGACCGGGCTCGGCCGCACCGGCCGGCTGTTTTGCTGCGACTGGGACGGGATCCGGCCCGACGTGCTCACGGTGGGCAAGGCGCTCGGCGGCGGGGTCTACCCGGTTTCTGCGGCGCTCGCGCGCGCCGAGCTCATGGATGTATTCGAGCCTGGCAGCCACGGCTCGACGTTCGGCGGCAACCCCTTGGCGGCGGCGGTCGCGCGCGCGGCGCTGCGCGTGATCATCGACGAGGAGCTGCCGGCGCGGGCCGACGAGCTCGGAACATGGCTATTGAACGAGCTCCGCGCCATCGACTCGCCCCACGTCGCGGAGGTGAGGGGGCGCGGGCTCATGATCGGCATCGTCGTCCGCGATGCATCGGGCCCGGCGCGCCGGTTTTGCGAGGCGCTCATGGCGCGCGGCATCCTGGCGAAGGAGACGCAGGCTCAGGTGATCCGCCTCGCGCCTCCGCTCACCATCTCGCGAGACGACCTCCGGTGGGCCCTCGCGATCATCTCGGACGTTCTCGGCCCGCCCGGCTGACGGCGGCGCGGCCGGGCTGCGAGGCCGCACCGCGCTGATCGCCGCGCGGCCTCGCCCCCCGAGCATTACGGCGTGCCCGGGCCGTCTTCGTAGATCGATTCCGGCGACGTGGGGACGTCCGCCGGCGGCTCGGTGCTCGCCTCGGCGCCCGTGCGGTTTTCGCTCTCGGTGACCGTGCCGCCGTTCGTGGTCGCTGTGCGGGCGCCGTGTTCGATCGTGAAGTCGGAGTCCTCGACGACCACCTCCCCGTACCAGGACCACACGGCGCGGGTGGTGCGCGCGCCTGGGTTCGAGCAGCCCGTGCCGCAAGCCTGGGTGGTGTCGTCGAGGACGAACACCGAGCCCCGGATGAAGCACGGGCCCGAAAGCGAGCCAGTGCGGGCGTTCGCGATGGTGCTGCTCCAAAAGAAGCTGTCCTCGATGTGGGTGCGGCCGGGTTGGCCGTTGGTGGGGACGCCGGTGGCGTACAGGGCGTTGTCGATGAAGTGAGCCATGTACACGCGGCTGAATGTGAGGTCGCCGAAGTGGCCGCGGTTGGCGTTGACCCACACGGCCCCCGACCCGGTCCCCTCGACCTGACCGTCGCCCATGTAAACGCGGTCGATCGTGCCCTCGGCGCCCTGGGAATCGACGGACGGGGCCATGAGCCGCGAGCCGCCCGGGTGCTCGCCGCGCCAGGCGAGGTGATCGACCTGCCAATCATCGCCGGCTGGGTTGAAGCTGAGCGACGAACCGGAGGCGGTTTGATCGAAGATGAAACCGGCCACGCGGTAGTCGTCTCCTTCGGTGGTCAAGAGGGTGTTTTGGCCCGCAGGGACGCGGAGCGTCGCGCCCTCGGGGGCGATGAGCGTCCAGTCGTCTGCGGAGAGGCTGATGCTCGACAGCTCGTAGTCGCCGCGACACACGATGACGGTCTCGCCGCTCGCCACGTGCTCCTCGAGGTGAGGGTTGATGAGGTCGCCGTCCGACAGGCCTTCGTCGCACAGGTGAATGCCGTCCGCCGGCTCCCCCCCTCCCGAGGGCTCGGCCTCCACGAGCGACGCGTCGTTCCACCACACGGCGCCGGTCGTGTCCTCGACCGACAGGTTGAAGCGCACCTCGCTCGTACCGGACGGGGCTGCGCGGCTCGTCCCCGTGACGCCTGAAAAGCCGCCGCCGTGTTCGGCGGCCGTGAACCGATCGTGGGCGAGGATGTCGCCGTCCTCGCCTTGAAAGAGGATCTGAACGTACGGAGGCTCGGCCAAATTTTCGCCGCCTCCCGAGGCGCTTACGCGGAAGGCGTCGCCGGGCGCTGCGGGGTGGATCTGCTGGATGATGGCGCTCGCAGCCACGTTGTCTCCAGTCCACGTAGCCGACCTCTCGCCGCTCGAGTCTTCGTCCGTGGCGAATGTGCCCGCGCCGTCCGGGTAGGTTACGCAGCTCCAGCCGGGGGGACAGCCTTCGCCCGCCTCGCCTTGATCGAACCCGGCGTTCGGCAAAAGATTGTCTCCGACCGCCGCGCCGTCGTCGTCCCCGTCCTCGCCGCCGCCGCTGTCGCGCCAGCTCGCCTCGAACCGAAGGTCCAGGTCGACATCGATGGCCGGCGCGCGGGCGATGCTGAGAACCACGACGCCGGGCCCTTGGTCCAGAAATTCGCCGTCTTCCACTCCGGCGCGCAGCTCGCCATCCGGCCCCCGGCTTACTGCGATGTCTCGCGTGTACTGGTCGCCGGCCGGCGTCTCCACCTCCAGCGTCGCGATCACCAGGCGCGCCGGTTCCTGGCGCCCGTCGTCGCACGCCTCCGGGAGCAGATCGCAAGGGTCCGGCCTGGCCAGGTCCGCGGACAGCTCGATGTCGCAGCCCTCGTCCTGGCTGCACTCGAAGAACATGTGCCGCTCGCGGTCGTCGCCGAGCTCGAGGACGACGCCCGCGCCGTCGGCTTTTTCGATATTCCCGAGCTCCACCGCGCCTTCGCCGTCGGGCGTCGCGCAGCCGAGCATCACGAGCCCGGCGACGCAGGGCGCGGTCGAACTAATCCCCTGAAGGCTTCTTACCGGGTGAGGTCTCATGGTCGAACCATTGTGCAAGTCGGGCGCCATGGCATGATCTCGTAGATCCAGGTACTTGGGACTCGGATCCAGTCGGATGTGGGTAGGTATCTGGGGGGGCGAGTAGCCAGAGCGGGGACCCAGCTCCCAGGCTCGCGCCGGCGCCCCGCCGGCCCTATACTCCCCGGCCGCGCGCGCGATCCTGCGCGGCAACTCGGGCCGCATGTCCCGTTTTCGCCGCGAGGTATCGCGTCCCGACGGCGTCCGGATTGGAGACCGAGGCCCGCTTTAGGGCCGCCTTGCATTTCGCCCGCGACTGATGCCCACTGAGATCCTGGTGCAGCGCTATCGCGACGCCCTCGTCGTCGGAACCCACAACCTCATGCACGGGTTGCGGCTGCGGCGGCTCATTCGCCATTACCAACATTTGCGCGACGCCGTCGGCCTCGACGTGCTCTGCCTGCAAGAGAACCGCTGCGCGCTGCGCGGCGGTCATGGCGACGCCGTGGCCCGCGCGTTGGGCCCGCGCTACGTCCATCTCGCCGATCCTCAAAACCCGGATGTGGGGATCGTCTACGACCGCGAGCGCTTCCGGTGCCGCGAGCACACGGTGTTCGCGTTGCCGCGCCTATCGAGGCACAGCTGGTTCGAGCGCCGGTATAGCGATCCTCGGCCGCGGGATCGCCACGCGCAGGTCGCCGTGCTCGAGACCCCGGATGGAGGCGCGCACACCATCGCGAACTTTCACCTGAGCACCGCCGGCGGCAACGGCCACCGCTACGAGCAGATGCGTGCGCTCGCCGAGGGGATCGTCCGGCGCGGCGTCGCCGAGCGCACGGTGGCGTGTGGCGACACGAACGCGTTCCACTGGCGGCGGCGCGCGCAGCCGGCGATTCTCGATGCGCTCTTGTCACCGCTCGCGGCGATCGGCGTGCGCGCGGTCGGCGATACGGGTCCCACGCACCACTTCGCGCGCCAAAACGAGCCCAGGCTCACGCACCAGCTCGCCGTGATGCTCGGCAAGCTCGGGCTCGATTTGCCGCTCCGCTACGACGTCGTGTGCACGAACCTGCCCGTCGCGCGCGGCGGGCAGGCCCGCACCCCCGACTCCGACCACGACCTCGTTTGGGCCGCGCTGGCGGCCTGAGCTCGTGAGTGTCCAGTTCGCCGGCTAGCTGGCCTCGCGGGTCTGTTCGCCGACCTCGGCGAACGAAAGATCGACCATGAGCTCGTCGCCGAGGGACTCGAGGACCCTCGTCACCCGCTCTAGCGGCATCGTCTCCGGCGCGCGGAGGGTCGCTTCCATGCGGAACAAGTTATTGCCGGCCATGGGCGCGCTCGTCGTCTCGGACGAAAGCTCCTCCACGTTCACCCCGAGATCTGCGAGCGCCCGCGAGATGTCGCGGATGATGCCGGCGCGATCGTCGGCCACGAGCTCGAGCCGCAAGAGCTGAGTCGGCTCGCTCTCCTCGTCGCCTGCCTCCGTGGTCACGACCCGCAGGCCTTCGCGCTCGAGCTTGCCGAGCTCGCGGACGAGCGCTGCGCGGCGCTCCGTCGGGACGGTCACGCGCAGCATCCCGGCGAACTGACCGGCCAAGTGGGCCATCCGGCTCTCTTCCCAGTTTGCGTCCTGGCCGGCGATCGCCTCGGACAAGGCCTCGACGAGGCCGGGTTTGTCGTCTCCGATGACGGTGAGCACTAAAGACGTCTTCACAGCGGTTTACCTCGTGGCCAGCGAGCGGGGTAGGGGCTCCCTCGAGCATAGCGCCACCCACCCTCGCTCGATACCAAAATCCTGCCCGGCGCGGGGCGTGGCCCCCGCGAACCGGTCGCGCTCCGTTCGATGCGACTGTCCGCGGCCGCTATGCGCTCCCCCCCTGGGCCGCCCGAACCATGACATCGGCGAGCGCCTTGGAAAACGCCACCGGATCGTCCACGGTTCCTCCCTCCGCGAGGATGGCTTGTCCGTGAAGGAGCCTCGCGAACTCGGCGATTCGCGCGTCACCCCCGTCGGCCTCGAACAGGCGCCGGAGCTCCACGAGGACCGGGTGCGTGGGGTTGACCTCGAGGATGCGCTTGGTGTCCGGGACGTCGCGGCCGGTCTCGCGCATGATCCGCTCCATCTGCGGCGTGAGGTCGCCCTCGTCGGTGACCAGGCAAGCGGGCGACGAGGTGAGGCGCTGAGATCGCCTAACGTCTTTCACATCGTCCTGCAGACACGAACGGATCGCGAGCAACAGCTCCCTGGTGGCGCCGTCCTCGGCGGCCTCCTCGCCGCTTTGATCGGCTTTTTGCGGCGCTCCGGGCGGGTCGATCTCGCCGCGGCCGACGGCGCGCAGCGCCTTGCCCTGGTAGGTGATGCCGGTTTGCGGCCACAGCTCGTCCACCCGGTCCTGGAGCACGAGCACCTCGACCTTGCGATCGCGGAACGCCTCGAGGTGGGGCGAGCGCCTCGCCGCCTCGGCCGACTCTGCGGTGATGTAGTAGATCTCCTCTTGCCCCTCCACCATGCGCTCGACGTATTCGTCGAGGGACAAAAGCCTGCCGGGCTCGAGGGTGCTCTCGGCGAGCAGCAGATCGAGCACCCGCTCGTTTCGCTCGGTCCCGAAAAGCAGCCCTTCTTTCATCGCGGCGCCGAGCTCGCTCCAAAACGACTCGTATTTGTCGCGGTCGTCGTTTTTCAGCCCCGCGAGCGCGTCGAGCACCTTCTTGGTGATGTGCTTGCGGATCGCGGCGATCTGCCGGTTTTCCTGTAGAAGCTCGCGCGAGACGTTGAGCGGCAGATCCTCGGCGTCGACCACGCCGCGCACGAAGCGCAGATACGGGGGCAAGAGCTCGTCGCAGTCCTCCATCACGAAGATGCGCTTGACGTAAAGCTTCACCCCACGCCGGCTCGGCTGCGGGTGGAACAGGTCCCACGGAGCCTTCGCCGGGACGAACAGGAGCGCGCTCGCCTCGAACGTGCCCTCCATCCGCGTAGCCACGCGCAGGAGGGGGTCGCTCATGTCGTGAGCGACGTGCTTGTAAAACTGGTTGTACTCCTCGTCGGTGACCTCCGACTCCGGGCGCGTCCAGATCGCCTTCATCGTGTTGAGGACCCGGGGTTCGCCGCTCTCGCTGTCACCCCCGGCGTCGCCCCCGCCGTCACCCCCGGCGTCACCCCCGGCGTCACCATCGACGAGCTGGATCGGGTAGGCCACGAAGTCGGAATAGGTGCGCACGATCGACTCGATGATCGAGGCGTTCGCGTAGTCGCGAAGGCCGCCTTCCTCGTCGGGCTCCGCCAGCTCGAGCGTGACGCTGGTGCCCGCCTCGGAGCGCTCGCCGTCGCCGATCGTGTACTCGCCCGTGCCGTGAGACTCCCAGCGGGTCGCGGTCGTCTCGCCGGCCTTGCGGGTGACGACGACGACGCGCCGGGCGACGAGGAAGCTCGAGTAAAACCCGACCCCGAACTGGCCGATCAGGTCGGGGCGCTCGTCCGTGTTTTGTTCGCGCTTTAGCGCCTCGATGAGCTCGCGCGTTCCCGAGCGCGCGATGGTGCCGAGGTTTTCGATGACGTCGTCGCGCGACATGCCGACGCCGTTGTCGGCGATGGTGAGGGTGCGGCTTTCTTTGTCGAGCTCGAGCCGGATCGCGAGCTCGCCGGCGGGCGCAAGATCGGGGTCTTTGACCGCGGCGAACCGGCGCCGATCGAGGGCGTCGGAGGCGTTGGAGATGAGCTCCCGGAGGAAGATGTCCCGGTTCGAGTAAAGCGAGTGGATCATCAGATCCAGGAGCTTTTGGGTCTCGGTCTGAAATTCGCGGGTCTCGGTCTTGGTCATGGCAAAGCTCCCCGGCCCCGTTGGAGCCGCGTTTGGGGCCTCTGTAATCATTGCGCCGGGCCGTTACAAGCCCGGGGGCCACCTGACCGAAGCCGAGGCGCCCAGCGCGCCCGGCCCGAGCCCTCCGGCGGCTCGCGGGAGGGCGGCCTGGGCGCGTGGTAAGCTGCGCACCAGTGGCTGAATCCCACATGCGAGCACCCGGCCCTTGGGTGGCGAGCCTCCCGATGTACGACATCCCCGAGGTGAGGGGAGCGCTTGACCGGCTGTGGCGGGCGCTTCGCGATGCCATGCGCAGCCGAGGGCTGGCCGACGTGCCCGACGAGCTGTCGCACATCGATAGCGGCTGGGACGCGCACTGGGGCGGTGAGGCGGTTTACTTCACCCACGTTTGTGGGCGCGATTTCGTGCGTCGGTTCCCCGGCCGATATCGCGTGATCGCCACGCCGCGCTACGCCGCCGAGGGGTGCGAGGGCGACCGCTACCGCAGCTTCGTGGTGATCGCCGAGGGCGCCGCCGCCGCGAGGCTTTCCGACTTGCGGGGCGCCCGCCTGGTCGTTAACGGCGCTCATTCCCACTCCGGGGCCTGGGCACTCGCGCCGCTCGTCGCGCCGCACGGGGCGCTAGGCGACTTTTTCGGATCGGTCACCGAGAGCGGCAGTCACGAAGCGAGCCTGTCCGTCGTGCGCAGCGGCGGCGCCGACGTCGCCGCCATCGACTGCATTACCTACGGCCTGCTGGCGCGCCACCGGCCGGATGCGCTCGGCGGCGTGCGCGTGGTGACTACGACCCCGCTCGCTCCAGCGCCTCCCTACGTGGCGCCAGCGTCGTTCGGCCCGGCGGTTTTCGCGACCATGCGCGACGCGCTCGCCGAGGTGATCGCAGACCCGGCGCTCGAAGACGTGCGCGAGGCGCTGCTCCTCAGGGGCGTGTCGGTCCGAGACGACGAGGCCGTATACCAGGCGCATTTCGGCAGGGCGGGCCCGGGCGCGGGCCCCTAAACAATGACGCACAAGTCATGCGCCCGTGTTCCCCCCGCTCGTCCACGAGGGCGAGGGCCGTCCCGAGCCCGAAACGCGAAAAGGGGAGCCGCCTAGCGACTCCCCTTTTGATACTCAGCCCGCGCGAAGCAGCGGGCGCGGCCGCATGCTACCAGCGACCGCCGCGCGAGCCGCCACGGCCGCCGCCGCCGCCGCCGCCGCCGCCGCGCTTCTCCTGCGCCTCGTTGACGCGCAGCGAGCGTCCGTCCAGTTCGCTGTCGTCCATCTCATCCATGGCGGTGGCCGCGTCGCTCGCTGCCTCGAACGTCACGAAGCCGAAGCCCCGCGAACGCCCGGTATCCCGGTCGTGGATGACCTTCGCCTCGGTGAGCGGGCCGAAACGCTCGAACGCCGACCGCAGACCGTCATCTGTAGTGGCCCACGCGAGCCCACCGACAAAAAGCTTATTCGACATGATCTCTCTCTTCTCTCTCTGTCTCTCTATGCGCCCGCAGGCGCCTTGTCCCTGGAGGGCCAATCCCCCCAATGCGAACCACGTGAATACCACCGGGGCGGGCGGAGCACCATCACGAAATTGGCCGGCTCCGAAAAAAAATTCGGGGACCGGTGCCCTCGCCCCGAGATCGGGCCGTTTCGTCCCGAGGTTGCCTAGCACTCGGCTCGGCGACGGCTCCGGAGCGAGGCGGGGTGCATCCCTTTCCTAGAACTCGAACCCGAGGCGGAGGCTCGCGCCCCAGCTGTTGAGGTTCGACCCGACCTCGGGGTCGTCGTCCAGCGGGTCATCCGCAGTGAGGTCATCGCCGAACGCGAACCGGTAGGTGCCGCGGAGGTCGAGGAGGCCGCCTTCGCCGAACCGAAGGCCCAGGCCCGCCCCGGCCGGGATCTCGAACACGGTGTCGTCGTCGGCCAGGTTCGACGTGTTGTCGTCGGTGTTGATGATTCGATAGTGGCGAAAGCCGCCGCCGCCGAACGCGTAGGGCTGCAATCTGGCCTCGGCGATGATGTTGAAGCGAGCGAGGGCCTCGCCGCCGTTGCCCAGGAGCAGGGCGTCGTCGTCCAGGCCGATGGCGTCGATGTCTTGCGCCGAGCCGGTGTAGCCGAGCTCGAGCCCGATCGGGAGCCTGGTCCCGGCCGCCGCGCGCGCCTCCCAGCTGCCGCCGACGTTCGTGACGTCTCGCATGGCGTCGCTCCCAAAGCCGACGATGCCGCCGCCGAGCAAGATCCCCACGCCCGGCGAAACCGTCGACGATGATTCGGCCTCGGCTTCGGCCTCAGGGGTGGGCGCGGGTGTTGGAGCGGGCTCGGTGTCTGCGCCCGCCAGGTCTGCGCGCGCCGGATCGTCTGCGCGCGCCGGATCGCCGTGTTCTTCGCCGTGTCCGTCGCCGTGTTGGGGGAGCGGCGGATTTTCGGCTGATGGAGGTGACGAATTTTCGGCTGTCGCCTCCGCCGGTAGGCCGCCCGCGACGAGCACACCCGCAAGCGCCAGGGCCATCGCTCGACCGATCACATAGCTCGCATTCATGCTTCACTCCTCGCGGCGCGCTCGGAATGTGAGCGACGCATGCGAGGAGCTGCACTCGTCGTGCCAGAGCCTGGCGATCGTGCTTCAAGCCGTTCGAGCCGGCTTCGCAGGCCGTCTTTGGGGCGGCCTCAGCGCCCCTCGGCTTCGCGGGCGAACCGCTCCGCTTCGGCCACCTCGGCGCTGGGGCCGATCACGAGGCCGGTGCGGTCGTGGAGCCCTTCAGGCTCGATGTCGAGGATGCGCTTTTTCCCCGTGGAGGCGGCGCCGCCGGCTGTCTCTGCGATGAACGCCAGGGGGTTGCACTCGTAAAGCACGCGGAGCTTGCCGCGCCCCGTGCGGTTGTCTTCGGGGTAGAGGAAGGTTCCGCCCTCGATGAGGTTGCGGTGGAAGTCAGACACGAGCGAGCCAACGTGGCGGGCCGAGACCCGGCGCTTCTCGGCATCGTTTTGGCCCTTGACCGACGCGATGTAGGGGCTCACCCACGATGGCCAGTACGGCTCGTTGCACTCGTTTATCGACAGGAGCTTGGCCTTGTCCGGCATGCGGACCCGCGGCCTGGTGAGGAAGTACTCGCCGACCCCTGGATCGAGCGTGAAACAATCGACGGTCGAGCCCGTCGTGTACGTGAACACGGTGGATGTGCCGTAGAGAATGTAACCGGCGGCGATCTGCTCGCGCCCGGGCCGGAGGATGTCCTTGCGCAGGACCTCGTTCGGATCGTGGCGGCGGTAGACGCTGAAAATCGTCCCGATGCTCACGTTGCCGTCGATGTTCGTCGAACCGTCCAGAGGATCGAACAGGACCACGTAGTCGCCGGCCATGTCGGCGGGCACCTCGATGACGTGGTTTTCCTCTTCCGAGGCCATGGCGGCCACGCACTCCGAGCGGCGGAGCACCTCGACCATGGAGTCCTCGGCGATGCGGTCCAGTTTTTGAACGGTCTCACCCTGAATGTTGGTCTGCCCGGTGTCCCCCCAGATCTCGACGAGCCCGGCGCGCCGCACTTGCGCCTGGATCAATTTCCCAGCGACGCCGATCTGCGTCAGCAGCGACGACAGCTGACCCGTCGCGTCGGGGTGCTCGCGCTGGCGGCGGAGGATGTGTTGGGTAAGCGTCAGATAGGTCTGCGTCGACATTCTTCCTCCCGTGCGTGTGGGTCGCGCGGGCTACAGCCCCTACGCCGCTCGGATTCTGCGAGTCGGATGCAGCGCGCGCCGAAGTATATTCCCCGGCCCGCGGGCGGGCCAAGCCGCTCTCCGCGATCTGTGGCGCCGTGCGCTGCCATCGCTCACATGGCGCCGAGCAGCGCGGCGGCGCGCGACAGCACGGCGCCGGCGGGCGCGTCGATCCGCAGGTCGGCGAGGTCGTCGGCGCGGGTGGGACCGCGGTTGACGATGGCGATCGGTTTGCCGGCCGCGCGGGCCCGCCGCGCGAACCGGAAGCCGGAAAATACCGCGAGCGAGGACCCCACGACGGTGATCGCCGCAGCTCGATCGGCGAGCGCGTAGGCGGCGGCCGTGGTCGTGCTCGGCACGTTTTCGCCGAAGAACACGACCTTTGGCTTGAGGACGCCCGCGCAAACCGCGCAGGCGGGCACGCGAAACGCACGAACGAGCTCCGGCGGAAGCTCGGCGTCGCCATCGGGCGCGACCTCCGCGCGCGACGGGTCGAACTCGGGATTCAGCGCGCAGAGCCGCGATTGCACGGCGTCTCTCGACTCGGTGGCCCCGCAGGCGAGGCACACGACGTCGGCGATGGCGCCGTGGAGCTCGACGACGGTGCGACTCCCGGCGGCGTGGTGCAGCCTATCGACGTTCTGGGTGATGATGCCGGCTATGTGGCCGGTGGACTCGAGGGCGGCGATGGCGCGGTGCGGGGCGCTTGGGGCGGCGGCTCGGAAGCGGGGCCAGCCGGCGGCGCTGCGCGCCCAGTAGCGTCGACGGGCCTCCGGACTCCGCAAAAACTCCCTCGCTTGGATCGGCGCGCGGCGGCGGCTTCGGCCGGTGCCGCGGTAGTCGGGAATCCCCGATTCGGTGCTGCAGCCGGCGCCGGTGACGAGCGCGCACGAATGGTCACGGAAAAACTCCGCGAGGGCCAGCGCGTCGGCTTCTACCTCGTGCGGCTCCGCCCCAGTGGCCAACGCTCGTTGCACCGTCATGGAAGAGGTTATACGCCGGGAACGGGCAGAGCGCGAACGAGCCCGGCCCGCTCGACGCGTCGCGCCGATCGCCCAGCTCGTGGTATGGCGGGAGCATGACCGAGTACACCGTCGCCGATCTGCTCGCGGACCCCGGCCGCGCGGGTGAGCGCGTCACCATCGAGGGGTGGGTGCGAACGCGCCGGGACTCCAAGGCGGGTGTTTCCTTCGTGCACGTCTCAGATGGTTCGTCGCCTCAGCCGATCCAAGTCGTGGCGCCGAGTGACCTGGATAACTACCAGAGCGAAATCGTCGAGCTCACGTCCGGGTGCGCGGTGCGCGCGGCCGGCCAGCTCGTGGAGTCGCAGGGCAAAGGCCAGGCGCTCGAAATTCGCGCCGAAAGCGTGCAGGTCGTGGGGTGGGTCGAGGATCCCGAGACCTACCCCATCCAGCCCAAGCGGCATTCGATGGAGTACTTGCGCGAGGTCGCGCACCTCCGCCCGCGGACGAACCTGATAGGCGCCGTCACGAGGGTGCGTCACACCCTGGCGATGGCGATCCACCAGTTTTTTCACGACCGCGGGTTTTACTGGATCCACACCCCCATCATCACGGCGAGCGACTGCGAGGGCGCGGGCGAGATGTTTCGCGTCTCCACCCTCGATCTCGCCAATTTGCCGCGCACGCCGGGCGGCGAGGTCGATTTTTCCCAGGATTTCTTCGGCCGGGAGGCGCGGCTTACCGTGTCGGGCCAGCTCAACGTCGAGGCCTACTGCTTGGCGATGAGCCGCGTGTACACGTTCGGGCCCACGTTTCGAGCCGAGAACTCCAACACGCGCCGCCACCTCGCCGAGTTTTGGATGGCCGAGCCGGAGATCGCGTTCGCCGATCTGCAAGACGACGTCGATCTGGCCGAGGCGTTTTTGAAGTCGATCGTCACGCGGGTGCTCGAGGAGCGGCAGGACGACATGGCGTTTTTCGATCGCTGGGTGGACAAGGGCTGCATCTCGCGGCTCGAAAAGCTCGCCTCTTCGCAGTTCGAGCGGCTGCGCTACGGCGAGGTGGTCGAGCGGCTGCGCCGATCGGGGCGCTCGTTCGAGTTTCCCGTCGAGTGGGGGGCGGACCTTCAGTCGGAGCACGAGCGCTACCTCACCGAGGAGCTCGTCGGCAGGCCGGTCGCGGTCACGGACTATCCCAAGTCGATCAAGGCGTTTTACATGCGCCAAAACGACGACGGAGACACCGTGGCGGCGATGGATATCCTGGCCCCGGGCATCGGCGAAATCATCGGCGGCAGCCAGCGCGAAGAGCGGCTGGATGTGCTCGACGCGCGCCTCGCCGAGCTGGGCCTGCCCGCGGAGGACTACTGGTGGTATCGCGATCTGCGCCGATACGGCACGGTTCCGCACGCCGGGTTCGGGCTCGGATTCGAGCGCGCGATGCAATACATCACCGGCGTGGACAACATTCGTGAGGTCATCCCGTTTCCGCGGGCGCCCAACCAGGCGGAGTTTTAGTTCTCAACGGGCAAAGCGAACGCGAAATGAGCACGAAGAAATCCCACAAGCGGAGCGGGGCGACCGGGAGGCCGGGGCGCCGCATGCGGCCGACCGGGCTCATCGCGATCGGCATCGTCATCGGCCTGATCCTCGGCGGTTTTTTCGGCTATCACATGGGCGTTGGCGGCGTGAGCCTAGGCGGCGCAAGCAGCGAGCGCACCGACGAGTATGGCCGTAGC
>SLNH01000430.1 GCA_007133195.1 Nannocystineae bacterium
CGGCGACCCTGGCCCGCGGCATGCTGATCCCCGATCCGCAAATCTTGTGGCAGCCGGCCGCGCAGCGGGCGCTCTACCGGCTGCTCGGGGGTCGCGCCGGGCCGGGCGCCGACGTCGTGATGATCAGCGGCCCTCCGTTTTCTCAGTTCGCGCTCGCCCCCCTCGCGCGCCGGCTCGGCGCCGCGGTGATCCTCGATTATCGCGACGAGTGGTCGACATGCCGCGAGCAGTACGAGATGTCCAGTCCGCTGGCCAGCCTCGTGACGCCCTCGCTCGAGCGCGAGCTCGCCCGCCGCGCCACGGCAATCACCACCGCCACCGAGGGGTTTCGCGACGCTCTCGTAAGCCAAATTCCTGGTCTCGAGCGGGCGCGCGTGGAAGCGATCCCGAACGGTTACGACCCCGACGATCTCCCTGTGCCGCAGCCGGAGCCCCCTCGCGACCGCTTCGTCCTCACCTACGCCGGCACGATTTTTCGGCTCACCCGCCCCGAGGGCCTGATCGGGGCCCTCCGCCGCCTTCACGCCCGCGAGCCGCTCCTCGCTTCCCAATTGGAGGTCAAGATCCTCGGGCGGGTGGTCGAGACGGAGGCGGCCACGCTGGAGGGGACCGAGGCGCTCGGCGTGCGCCAGCTGGGCTACCTGAGCAAAGACCAGGTCATGCGCGAGCTCGCCGCGAGTCACATGACGCTTTGTACGCTCGACGACGTCCCGGGCGCCGAGCGCATCTACCCGGGCAAGATCTTCGAGCTGATGGCGCTCCGCCGGCCGTGCCTCACGCTGGCGCCGCCCGGCCTGCTATCGAACCTCGCCGAGCGGCACGGGATCGGTCCCACCGCCCCGCCCCGGGACGCGGTCGCCATAGCTGAGATCCTAGCCCGCGCCCTCCGCGCGTTTCGAGACGGTCACTACCGCCCACGCAGCGAGCCCGTGGGCATCGCGCGCTACCACCGGCGCGCCCAGGCGGAGCGGTTCGCCGCGGTGTTCGCGCGGGCCGCGCAGGAGACCGGGATGGCCGGCCGCGAGGCGGTCGCGGCGGCGCCCGCATCTCGGCGCGCGCCGCGCTCCGCTCACCATTAGAATTCGCTATCTCCGGCTCCCCCCGCCCGGTGCGGCGTCAGCGAGCCGCGACGCCGGCCCGCGCTAACGGTGCGGCGCTCAAGGCGCCGAGCGCGCCGACGTCGCGCCGGTTTCGACGACCACGAGGCGGTGCTTTCCCGAGCGCGTCTTGGGGATCGACTCCACGCGCTCGATCGACACCGGCACGCCCGGCAGATAGCGGGACACGTTGCGGCGCAGGTGCGCGAGGGCTCTGTCGCCGAAGCCCGGCGCCGGCACCACCTTGAACGTGATCGATCGGTCTCCGTGCTGGACGACCTGAAACGCGCGGACGACGTCGGCGATGGGGCTCACGATGAGGTTGAACGCCATTCCACCGACCGCGCGCCCGGCCCCGTCGCGCAGCGTGTCGCTCGCCCGGCCCTCCACCGAATCGAGGCGCGGGTGAGGCCTCCCGCACGCGCACGCCGAAGGCTCCTTCGCCACGGCCAGATCCCCATTTTTGTAGCGGATGAACGGCATGCCGTAGTTGTGCAGGTCGGTGAGCACCACCTCGCCGAGCTCGCCAGGGCGCGCCGGGCGCTCGTGGCCCGTCGGCTCGGTCACGACGAGCTCGACGACGACGTTCTCCGCGGCGATGTGCAGTCCGCCTCGCGCCTCGCACTCCGAGGCGATGAGCATCGTCTCGCGGCAGCCGTACGTCTCGTAGACCGGACCGCCGAACGCTTCCGTCAGGCGCTCGCGGTCGCCGTCATACAGCGGCTCGGCGCCGCAGATGACCCGCACATCGTCCCATGCGCGGGCGTCTTCGCGAACGACGTAGCGCGCGAGCTCGGTGGCGGCCTGGGCGTAGCAGAACATGACGCGCGGGCGGAGCCGCCGGATCGCGCGCACCGCGGCCTCGAGGTCCGCCTCGCCGCGCGGCGTGCAGTCTACGAAGTGTTGCCGGCGCAGCGTCTGATCCGCCGCGCGTTTGAGCCGAGATCCGAGCCCACCGACGGGGGCTGTAGCCTCCCCCCAATAGTGCAGCGCCCGGTCACCAGGACGATAGCCGGCCCACGAAAACGCCCGCTCTTTGACGGCCTGGCGCCAGTACTCCGACTCGCGATCGTAGGCGATGACGAGCGGCTCGCCGGTGGTGCCGCCCGTCGTTTTGCGAATCACCGGATAGGGCGGCGCTCGCGACACGCGATCGCGCCCGTGCTCGCGGGCCTCTGCCCGCGTGAGCGCGGGGAGCACCGCCAGATCCTCGGGACCGCGGATGTCGCGCGGCGAGACGCCCGCCGCGTCGAACCTGCGGCGGTAAAACGGTACGCAATCGTAGGCGTGGCGCAACAGCGCAGCGAGCGCGCGCCGCCGGCGATCCTCGAGCTCGTCCGGCGACGCGCGCTCGGCGCGACGGAGATCGCGCAGGATCGACAGTGTGGGCCGCCGCCTGAGGCCGCGCTCCCAAGCCGGCCAAAGCGCGTGACGAAACAGCGCGCCGTACACATCCATGGCCAAAGGTTGGATGCCGCTACGCGGCGACCGGTGGTGGCGGGATCGCGTAGTCTCGAAAATCGGACGGATCCCCGAACGCCCCGTCCATGGCAGCGACGGCGATGTTGTACATCTCGCGCGCGGTGACGTAGTGCAGGCGCCAGCGCGCGCCGTCGTTGTAATCGGCCAGCGCCGCGTGCAGGGCGCGGCCGCCGTCGCCGAGCAGGCACGCCGCGTTTTCCTCCGGGGCGCCGTGGGTGTGCACCTTGACGAACACCCATTCGGGCCTTCCTTCGACGTGGATGTGCTGCGCCGCCCACGTGCGCACGCGCGCCGCGCTGGGCGGATCGCTCTGGTCGATCGCCGAGCTTTCGATCCTCGGGCGCAGGCGCCCGGCGCGGCGGACGAGCGCCAAGGGCCCGGTGATCATGAGGAGCCGATCTCGCCTCCGCACACCGACGCAGGCTCGCTCGCCAGCCTCGTAGGCGCGGCGCCGGGACAGCTCCCCCACGGGCCAGTAGATTTCGTTGACCCGCCCGGGCTGGCACTCGCTCGGCGCCGCGGGAAACGTGAAGTCGGCGTAGCAGCCGGTTTCGAACAAAAGCGGCAGCTCCTCGTCGACGCCACAGTAGCGTCCGTCGGCGCGCGCGTTCGCCAGACTCCAGTTGCCGTGGATGAAGGCGTAAAGGTAGCTTTCGTCCCCGGCGCGCGACAGGTGGCCGTGGTCGCCGAGCGCGCGGGTATAGGCGTCAATGCGCGCCCGGAGCGCCTCCGGGGTGTCGCCGTCGTGGTGCAGGTGAAGCTCGACCTCGCCGTATCCCGCCTCTGCGAGCTCAGCCAGCGGCGCGACGAACGACGGCGCATACTCTTCGCCCGGAAAGAAGAAGGTGTGCCGCGGCGGGTAGCCCCGCGAATCGCGAGCCCCCTTTGCGAGCTCGGGGTAGCGCGCGCGCCAGGCACTCACCCGCGCATCGCCCACCGACGCGGGCGGTTTCCCCCATAGCGGCTCGAAGTGATCGCACAGGGCGAAGATCAGGTGCCGGGGCCGCGGCGCGGGGGGAGAGAGCGCCCGGCGCGCGCGATGGAGGCCGTAGCTCCCGAGCCAATCGTGGAGCCGCTTGCTTTTCAGCCGCGAGAGGACCGGCATGTCTCGCCTCACGTTCGAGCCATCAACCCACGAGCACCGCCCCCGCTCGCTTGGCGGGCGGAACGCCCTCTACCGCGGCGAGGAGCGCGTCCTCGGTGGTGCGCCGCGCCGCGGCCACGATCACGACCGAGCGGAGCGAGTCCACGATTTCGTCCCGTTCACCGAGCTCGTCGAACCCGCTCAGATCGACCACGATGTGGCGGAATCCCCGCTCCACCTCACGCACCGCGCGCTTTCCGGCGAGCGCACGATGCCTCGGGGACCACGCCGCGGCGGGGGTCACGATCGCGAGGCCGTCGCGCAGCCAGCGCGACGTCGGCAGCGTGTTGCAGGGACCGCGCGAGCCGTCCGGGGTCGACCAGGCGCGCGTCGGAATCCTCCCGAAGGCGTCCACATACGCCGCCGACGCTCCCGTGAGATCGACGAAGACCGAGGCGATTTGAATCCCCACCGGAGGCACGGCGACGTCTGGGCCCGCCGGCGCGAGCCCGATCGGCGCATACCCTGGCGCCCGCAGCCGGCGCGCGATTCGCGCGCACTCGCCGTAGGCCAGCGGCTCAGCATCCGGGTCGGCGATCGGAACGCCGAGCTCGTAAATCGCCTCTGCCGTCACCACGAAACCGTAGTGTCCTTCCGCGGGCGTTTCCAGCGGAATTTGCCATCACGGAGGGCGGAGTTCGATTACTCGCTGGGATCCGTTCGGAGCCGCGCGTAAGCGCAGCCCGACGACGACGCCGCGCATCGAAGCCGCGTGCTTTTCCGCGGATCATTGCGCCGTGCGAGCAAGGGGCTCGGATTCTGTCTAGCGCTCGCGGTGATGGCGGCGAGCGCCGAGGCGGAGGGTGAGCTGTTCGCCGAGGGCCGCGTCTCGGCCGGCGTGACGAGCTACACCGACGACACCACGGAGGACGGGGCCCTCGAAAACGCCCACGCGTTTACGACGCTGATGCCGAGCGCGATCTACCGCCGGCTCGGCGGTCGCACCCACCACGCCGCGCGATACACGCTGAGCACGCGCATGAACATGCTGCAGGCCGGGAGCAGCACGATCTCCAACCGGCTCGACTGGCGATCGCACATCGACGCGTCGCCCAGCAGCGAGCTTTCGCTCGGAGCGAGCGTGCATCAGGGCCACACGAGCGCCTACGATCTCGTGCTCCCGCAGATCATCGAGCCGTTCCCGGCCGCCGGCATTCACTTTGTGCGAAGCGACGTCGAGCAGAGCTTCGGGCACCAGCTGTCCCGCGCGTGGCGGATCGGTCAGCGCGCGCGGGCCGGCGTCTACTATCCGATAAGCGGCGATCTCCAGGTCGATCACAGCTACGAGGCGGGCGGCGAGCTCGATCTCGAGCGCCAGTTTCGCTACGAAGCGGTGACGGGGGGGCTCTACGGCCGCTACGTGTCGATCGCCCGCCCGGAAGTCGACGGGGCCGAGTTGCCGGTCCGCGATCGCCACGTCGTCGGCGGACTGCGGATCTCTGGCTCGCACGCCCTTAGCGAGCGGTGGACCGCGGAGCTCGGCGGCGGCGTCGCGGGCGTCGCGGACGTCGAGAGTCCGAGCGATCCGCTCGTTCGGCCGACTGCGCGGGCTGCGCTCAGCTACGGACTCGCCGGCGGCTCCGCGGGGCTCAGTTACTCCTACGACATCGACACGCGCCTCATGTCAGCCGAAACCTCGGCCACTCACCTCGCGCAGCTCGCCGGCGGCGTGCCCGTGACCACCATGGACGGCGTGTGGGTCGCCGGCGCCATCGGTTACCGCAGCGGACGCATCATCGACTCGCGCGAGGGAGACAGCCTCGGCACAAACAACGTGCTTTTGGTCGACGGTCAGATCGCCTGGGAGTTCAGGCGGGGGCTTGCCGCCTCCGCGCAGGTGCAAACTCACCAGCAAACGCGCACCGACATTCCGACCATGCCGCGGCAGCGGAGTAACCGCAGCCAATTCATGCTGTCGCTGGCGGCGCGGTTCCCCCCGGAAGGCGGAGACGCCCCCCCGCCCGGCGTCCGGGCGGCCCCGGCCGGGGACGGCGCGGGCGAGGGCGCCCCGCCCCGTGGTGAAGGAGACTAAGTCGCGCGGTCTCGAGCGCGGCCCCCGTGCCGGGCCGCCCGGCGGCTCCGCCGTCTGCTGGCCTCGCACAGGCGCGCGGCTGATAGGGGAAACGCTCTGGCCCCCAGTGGAACGGGGCACCGCCGTGACGGGCGGGCGAAGCCTTGCGGCCGCGCGCTCGTCACGCCGGGGCTCGGGCGCCCGGCCCCTGAAGCTTGGCGTGCATTTGGCACGCCGCTCGCTTTGACACGCGCCGCGCGCCGTTCTACGAAGGTTGACCGATGCTCCATGTCGGGCTCGCACTCGTTTTCGCGCTCGCGCTTGGCATCCCCGGCGGCTATTACGGCGGCTGGGGTGGGGCGCTGTTTTTCGGCCTCACCGCGGGGGTGGTCGCGTACATCGTGATCGGCCGCAAGATCTCGCGGCGGGTCGAGCAGGCGATGGCGCCCATGGAGCGCCACATGCGCGGTGGCCGGATCGATCGAGCGCTCGCCGAGCTCGAGGGCCAGCGCCGGCTCGCATGGTGGCAGTTCGGGCTCGAGCGGCTCATCGACGGGCAGATCGGCGTATTGACCTACGCCCAGAAGGGAGACGCCGACAAGGCGCGCCCCTACCTGGAGCGGGCGCCGCGGCGCATGTGGCACGCCAAGGCGATGCTCGGCGCGATCCTCCATCGCAAGAAGGAGGAGGCGAAGATGCGCGAGATCTTCGAGAGTGCGCTCAAAAAGAACAAGAAGACCGGGCTGCTTTACGCGACCTACGCCTGGTGCGAGCACAAGCGGGGCAACCGCGATAAGGCCATCGCCATTCTCACCCGAGGTACCGAGAAGCTGCCCGGTGACGAAAAGCTCAAGCGCAACCTGCTCGCGCTGCAAAACCGCAAGAAGATGCAGATGAAGGCCTACGGCGCCGACTGGTGGGCGCTCAGGCTGGAGTCGCCGCCGCGCTCTGCCGTCCAGCAGCAGCCTCCGCCGGGCGCCCGGCCCAAGGCGCGCGGCATGCGCTAGAACGGCGAACGGTTTGAAGACCGAGTAAAAACGTGAAGATGCAAGCGAGACCAGGCGCGACGAACGAGCGGGCTGAAGCCCGTGAGTGAGGAGCAACGCCGTATCGCGCCGCAGATTCGCGTTTTGACGACCGATTCAAACCGATCGCCGTTCTAGCACCACCTTTCGGTTACGCCTCGAACAGGGTGGTGCCGACGATCTTGCCGGCGCCGAGCTGCCAGGTCGCCTCGCGCAGATCGCGCGCGGTCGTCTGCCGGTCGAGGGCGGTGAGGAGCACCGCGTCCACCGCGTCCTGCAGCATGTTGACGTCGGCGCTCGCCAGCACAGGCGGCGTGTCTACGACGATGTGGTCGTAGCCGACGAGGCGGAGGCTGTCGAACGCGGCCTGAATCGTCGGCCCGTCCATCGGGGGGGCGCCGCCCTCGGTGCCAAGTACGTGCAAACCGACGTTGGTGACATCGACCATCCGCCAGGTTCGCATCCCCTCCTCACCGGCGTCGGCGAGCTGGCGGAGGAAGCAGCGCGGCGGCGTAAACCGCAAGGTCCGCGCCACATCCGGCTTACGCCGGCTCGCGTCCACGAGGAGCACGGCCGCCTGGCCCGCTTCGGCGAGCGCCGCGGCGAGATTGAGCGCGCAGGTCGTCTTGCGCTCGCCGGCCCGCGGGCTCGTGACTGCCACGACGTGGGGCGCGCCCGCGTCTGCGAGGTGGTGCCTGAGGACGCGAAAGCTCGCCGCGCGCGGCGACTCGGGGTCGCCGAGCAAAACGAGGCGGGGATCGCGTCGGGCCTCGTCGGGCAACTCGTGCGGAACGAGCTCAATGTTGGGCGGCTCGAGCGGCGGTTCGCTCACCGGGACATCCGCTGGAAACCACATCGGGTCGCCGCGGTCTGCGCCCGCTCGCCCCGGCTTAGGGCCCGCCCCCGACGGCGCCCG
>SLNH01000192.1 GCA_007133195.1 Nannocystineae bacterium
AGCGCGCCGTCGTAGGCGCTGTCGGCCCGCTCGGGCCGGGGCACGAACGGCGTGGCGACGATCTTCACCGTTTGGCGAAGGTTGTCGAAGATCACCACCGTATCGGTGAGCACCACGTAGACCTCGGGAAGCCCGAGATCGTCGGGCGCGCGCGCCGGCAGATCCTCGAACGCGCGCACCACGTCGTACGCGATCCACCCCACGGCGCCCCCCCAAAACCGGGGGAGCCCGGGCGCGACGACCGGACGCCACTCGCGCATCACCTCCGCGAGCGCCGCGGTGGGATCGGCCGTCTCCCACTCGGCCGCGTGCACGCTGCCGTCCCCGTCTACGTCGTACCAGTCCACGTGCACGTGACCGGCGCGGCACCGGAGCACCGCCCGCGGGGCCACACCGATGAACGAATACGCCGCCCAGTTCTCCGCGCCCACCACAGACTCGAGAAGGAAGCTGTAGTCCGACCGGCCGAGCTTGGCGTAGGCAGACACCGGCGTGTCGCCATCGGCGACGATCTCCCGATAGACCGGGATCAGATTCCCGGCCTCGGCAGCGGCGGAAAACTCAGCTCGCGAGGGCACGTACATGGGAGGCGCTAGCGTTACACACGCCGGCCCGCGCGTCGAGATTTCCACCGCCCGAGCGCGGCTGAACTTCGCGGTAAGAGCCGATCCTCTGTAGGCGCCGCGGCGGGGCTCAGCGGCGCCGCGGTGCGCGCCGCCCCGCCCGCTTTTGGCCGTCTGGCTGCCTCGCGCGCTCCCGGCTCGCCGCGGGCTTGTCCCGGCGCTTCGGGGCCGAGCGGGGGTTTGGGTCGCCCTCTGCGGCCTGTTCGCGCTCGCGCGCGCGCCGTTTGGCGCGCCGCGAAAGCTCGCTCTCCTCGCGGCGCACCTCCCACTTTCCCCGCCCGACCGCGCGCGGCTCGCGCGACAGGCCGGCGAGCTTGCGAAGCGAATTTACCTCGCCCTGCGAAAGCTCGCGGGCGTCGCCGACCCGAAGGCCGAAGTAGTCGATCCCCGCGAACGCCACCCGCTGGATCTTGAGCACATCGTAGCCGAGCGCGCGCGCCATACGGTGAATCTGGCGGCTTTTTCCTTCGATGAGGGTGACCACGAGCCACTCGTGGCGGCTGGACGATCCGGTGAGCTTGTCTACCTCCGCCGGGCGCGTCACGGTGCCGTCGTCGAGTTTGACGCCGCGGCGCAGCGCCTCGATGTCGCCGCGCCCGATCGAACCCTTGAGCTTGACGTGATAGGTCTTCTCGGCGTGCGTCGCCGGGGCCTGAAGGGCCGCGGCGAGCTCGCCGTCGTTCGTCAAAAGCAGCACGCCTTCGCTGTAGTAGTCGAGCCTGCCCACCGGTTTGACTGACGCGGGCACGCCGGGGAGGTAGTCCATGACCGTGATCCGCCCGCGCGGGTCGGACACGGCGGTGACGCACCCTTTGGGCTTGTTCATAACCGCGTAGAAATAGTCCTCCGGCTGCACGGCCCGGCCGTCGACCACGACGCGATCGTGATCGGAATCCACGCGCGTGCCGAGCTCGGTGACGACCTCGCCGTTTACCGAGACTTTGCCCTCGGTGATCAGATTTTCGGCCTTGCGGCGCGCGGCGACGCCGGCCTGCGAGAGGTAACGCTGAAGGCGGATGCGGGCCATGGCTTGTTGGTCGATCCTCGAGGTGATGCGGCATGCTCGGGTCCGGGCGTCGGCGCCGTCCGGCGCCCCGCTCGCGATCCCGGCGCCCCGCCGTCCCTCTCTACCCGAGGTGACGGGCGCGCGCACTCATTCGGCGCCGGTTTCTCCGGCCGCGTCGTCCCCGCCGGCCGCGTCGTCCTGCGCCGCCGCGTCGTCCCCGCCGCCCGCCTCCGGGTGTTCGGCCTCTGCCCAGCCGTCGTCACCCACCCCTGCCCCGGGGCCCTGTGGCGAAGCCGCGGCCTCGTCCGGCCCGTCCGCCGGTTCACCGCCGGGCGCACCGGCACGCTCGGACGCGTCTCGCCCCGGATCGCGCTCACCGAGCTCCGCGCTAAGACGCTCGACCTGGCGCATGCTGTCTTCGGTGAGCTCGTGGTACTCGCGAAGCGTCGGCAGATCGCTTATGTGACCGAGGTTGAAAAACTCGAGAAAGTCCCTGGTCGTGCCGTAAAGCAGCGGCCGCCCGGGCTCCTCGCGCTTGCCGAGGATGCGGATCAGGTGGCGGTCGAGCAGCACCTTGAGCGTGGCCCCCGAGTCTACGCCGCGGATCTCGTCGATTTCGGGGCGGGTGATGGGCTGGCGATACGCCACGATGGCCAGCGTCTCGAGCTGGGCGCGCGACAGGCGAGTCGGCTTGCCCTCGACCAGCCTGCGCACGTAACGGGCGGTGCCGGGGTTTGTGTGGAATTGATAGCCCCCGGCCACCTCGTCCAGGTTGATGCCGCGGGCCTCGTACTCGCCGGTCAGCTCGTCCAGGGCGGCTCGCACGCGCGAGGTCTCGCGCACGCCCACGAGCTCGCGGAGCCGCGCGATCGGCAGCGGCTTGTCGGCGACGAAAATCAAGCTCTCGAGCACCCGCTTTAGCTCGGCGGGCTCGAGCTCCGTCTCGCCGCCCGCGACCTCCTCCCCCGCGTCCGCCTGCCCGGCCTCGTCGTCCTTTGCGCCGGCCTCGTCCCCCCCCTGGCCCGCGTCGCCGCGCGCCGCGTCCCCGGCCGCAGCACCGTCAAAGCTTTCGCCGCTCGGGTCGGGCGGCGCGCCGGGCTCCCCGCCTGCCGTCTGGGCGCCGGTGTCGCCTCCCTGGCCGGCCGCGTCGGCAGCGACGTCGCGGTCGCCCGCTCTGCGCGAGCGCCTTGTCCTCGCCGTGCTCAACGCGCGCTCCCGCTCACGGCGCAGCCACCCGTCCGCCGCGTCATCGATAATCTTCGTCGCCGCCCGCGAACCCCTGGCGCAGCCGCTCCCGGAGATCCACCACGGCCCGCGAGATCGCGATCTCGTCGTCTCCCTCCGCCTGGGCGAGCTGAATCAGGCGGAGCTTTGCCATCTCCAGGATCGCGAGGAACGTCACCACCGCCTCGTGCTTGGCCTGCGCCGGCGACGCCGGGATCCCCTCGCTCAGGAAGCTGAAACACGAGGCGAACGTAAACGACCCCTCCACCTCGAGTCGATCGACCAGATGGCCGATCCGGTCGGAGACCGAGAGCTGGTCGATGTCGACGTTGTGAGCGACATTCACACGGGCCTTCGACAGCACCCGGTCGAACGCCTCGACGAGCTTGGTGAGCGGGATCTCGGCGAGCGGCGCCGCGCCGCCGGGCCCCTCGCCGGTGAGGGCATCGTCTTGGTCGGAGCCGCGCGCAAACACGTTTCGCCCCGCCACCGGGCGCTGGTCGAGCGCCGCCGCCGCCTCCTTGTACTTTTGGTACTCGAGGAGCCGGCGAATGAGCTCCTGGCGCGGATCGTCCCCGTCCTCCTCGGCCTCCTCGCCCTCGACCTCGGCGGTTTCGGGCGCCGGCAAAAGCTCGCGGCTCTTGATGTGCGCGAGCGTCGCGGCCATCACCAGGTACTCCCCGGCGACGTCCAGATTGTAGGCCTGCATCATGTCGAGGTACTCGAGGTACTTCTCCGTGATGAACGAGATCGGGATGTCTAGGATCTCGAGCTCGTGCTTCTTCACGAGGTGAAGGAGGAGATCGAGCGGCCCCTCGAAGACGTCCAGCTCGATCTTGTAGCCGACCTCGCCGACGCTCACAGCGCGCTCATGACAGGATCCCGGTCCAGGTCGAAAAGAGCCACCGGGCGGGCCCCACGAACAGGTTGCGAAGCTCCGGGATGAAGATCACCGCCATCAGGATGAACGGCCCGTAGACCGAAAACCGCTGAAACGCCGGCACATACTTCTCGGGCAAAAGGCCCTCGATCACGTGACCGCCATCGAGGGGCGGCGCCGGGATCAGGTTGAAAAACGCCAGGATGAAATTCAAAAAGATGGCGAAGTTCAGCGCCTGCGACACGTAGTCGCCGTGCCACAGCGCGCCCATGTAAGCGGCGTCGAGCACGCCGCCGAGGACCAGCCCGAAGTAAACGAGCGAGATGACCACGCCGAAGGCGATGTTCATGAGCGGGCCGGCGGCGGCGACGAATAGGTGTCCCTTCCGCATGGTGAAGCGCCGGCTGAAGTAGCGCGGCTGGACCTGCACTGGGCGCCCCCACCCGAAGCCGAGTCCGCCCGTGGCCACGAGCGCGATCCCGGGAAACAGCAGCGTACCGATCGGGTCGGCGTGCGACCTCGGATCGAGGGTGAGCCGGCCTTGGCTCTCGGGCGTGGGATCGCCGAGCTTGTGCGCCACCATGGCGTGCCCCCACTCGTGCACGGCGATCGAGAGCACGAGAATGAGGAGCCCCTGGATGATGAGGCGGATATGGTCGGGCGTAAAGAGCTCCATGCCCCCGCTCACTATGGCCCGCCGGCCGGGTCGTGGCAACAGATGGGGGCGAGCGCCGTCACGCCCGAGGGTGGTGGGCCCGATACAGCTCGAGCAGGCGCGCGCGACTCACGTGGGTGTAGATTTCGGTGGTGGTGATGTCGGCGTGGCCGAGCATGGCCTGCACCGCCCGTAGGTCGGCGCCGCGCTCGAGCAGGTGGGTGGCGAACGAGTGCCTGAGGGTGTGCGGCGACACCGGGGTGCGAATCCCCGCGCTCACCGCGTAGCGGCGAAGCAGCTTCCAAAACCCCTGCCGTGTCATCGGCCGTCCCCGCGCGGTGAGGTAGAGGCCCTGCTCCGTGGGATCGCGAAGGAGCGCAGGCCGCGCCGCCTGCTGGTAATCGGCGATGGCCGCGCGGGCGATGTCCCCGAGCGGCACGAGGCGCTGCTTGTCGCCCTTTCCGCGGGCGCGCAGGTACCCCGCTTCCAGGTTCACGTCCGCGATTTCCAGCGTTACGAGCTCGGAGACGCGGAGGCCGGCGGCGTAAAGCGTGGCGATCATCGCGCCGTCGCGGATGCCCTGGGGCGTTTTGGGATCCGGGGCAGACAGGAGGCGATCGATGTCCTCCACCGGGATGATTTCCGGGAGCTTGCGTGCTTTGCGCGGGCTGTCCAAGGGCTCTGTGGGATCGGCGTCCAAGTAGCGCTCACCGATGAGAAACCGAAACAGGCCGCGGATGGCGACGAGCGCCCGGGCGCGGCTTTTGGCCGAGAGCCCTTCATTTGCGAGCTCGAGGAGGTAATCGACGAGGGTGGCCGTCGTCACCTCGCCGGGCCCGGCGATGCCGCGCTCGCGCACGAACCCCGAGAGCCTCGCGAGATCGCGACTATAGCCGTCGATCGTGTGGGGCGAGAGGTTGCGCTCGACCTTGAGGTGGTCGAGAAAGAGATCGCACGCTCGGTCGAGGTCGGGAGCCTTCACCGCCCATCTCGATATCACGGCGAAAAAATCCGCGCCAAAATCCGGCCAAGCCTCGAGCCCTCGACCCGAAGGAGGGGCGCATGGCGCCGCCCGACATCTCTGCGCACACGACGACATCCGGTCGCTCGCTATTTGGCCGCTCGCTATCCGGCCGCTCGCTCGTAAATGCCCTCGCCACCGGTGCGGCGGCGCTCGCTTGCGCAGCTTGCGCAGGTCAGGCCCAGGTGCAGACGGCCCCTGCGCTCGACCGCATCACCGAGCGCGAGGTTCGCGCCTTGTCGTCCGACGGGCTTCGCCAACAGTCTGACCTCGCGGGCCGGGGCGTCATCCCGGGCACTGGGGAAGGCGGGCAGGCCACCCTCGTCCCTCTGGTCGATGCACCGGGCCGAGGCACCGCCGTGCCGGCGTGGTGGCTCCCGGACGAGGCGGCGCTGTCGCTTTACGCAAGGCCCCCGGGCGACGGCCTTCCGGTCCTTGAGGTGACGACCACCGACGGCGGCGAGCCGAGCCCTGTCCTCTGGGCGCTCGCGTGGGGCGGCGCGGCGACGGCGAGCCGGAGCCTGGGCGCCGCGCTCGGCAAGCTCGCGTTCGAGCTGGAGGCGCCAGCCGAGGCGCCGGCCGAGGCGGAGGTCGCGGCCGGCGTCGGCCTCGCGGCAGCAGGGGGCGATTTGCCCGATCTGCGCCCGGGCGCGGTCGCCATCGGCGCGCTCGCCATCGACGGCACCGTCTTGCCCACCGACGATAGCCTGGCGCAGGCCGAGCGCGCGCGATCCCGGGGCTTCGACGACATCGGCCTGCCCGCTCCGCTCGCCGCGGAAGCGGGCGGCGAGCAGGTGGGCACGATTTCCGAGGCCACCGCATTCATGACGGGCGAGACGCTTCCTGAGCCAGACCCGATGCCGAGGCCGGCCATGGCGCTTCGCGAGGACAGCGCGGCCAGAGTGCTCGAGGCCTACGAGTCGGTGCGCGTCGCGATCGCGGAGCGGTGGGCCGGCGTGGCCGTGCTCGCGGACCAGGCTCCGCTTCCCGAGCCGCTCGCCGACCTCGTGGAGCGCGCCCGCCGCGAGGCCCGGCTGGCCGAGGAGGCGGCGGCTCGCGGTGACGCAGCCGCGGCGCTCGCCCGCGGGCGATCGGCGCTCGTCGCCGCCGCGGCAGCCACCGACGCGTGGTCGGTGGTGGAGGCGATCCGCGAGCGGGAGCTAGACCGGGCGCGCGAGGTCCTCGGCCGACATCGCCGGCTGGCTGCCCGGGCGGCGGAGCTCCTCGACGATGGTGACGACGGCGCCGACGACGCGCCCGAGGTGGCGGCGGCGCTTCGCCGGGTGGAACGGCTCGCCGCCGCGACGCGAAGCGCGGCGCACGCGCGAGCCGCCCAGGGCGCAGCCTCCGCCGCGCTGGCGCTCGCCGAGGAGTCCGAGGCGCTCCCCGAGGCCGATCGCCGCGGCGATGCGGTCACCGAAGCCGCGACCCGAGCAGCCCTTTCGGCGACCATGGCCACGGCGCGAGCCCGCGACGAGCTTTTGTTCGCGGACCTCGTGGGCGCGCTGGAGGCGGCGGTGTCGCCTCGCCTCGAGGCCGAGCCCGCGCGGCTCGATCACTTGGCCACGGTGCTAACAGCGGTGGGGAGCGCCAAGCTCGGCGCCGCGGAGGCTGGCGCAGGCGGGTCGCTCGCGGGGCCGGGGCCCCTGGCGGCGCGGCATGCGCAAACCGCCGCCGAGCGCGCGGCGGAGCCCACCCGCGCCCTCGCCGCGGCGTATGTCGCCTTCACCGACAGCTGGCTGCTCGCGGCGGAGGTTCAAAGTTTAGGCCTCGTGCGCAGCGAGGGCAGCGGGGCGATCGCCGGCTCGGATCGGCCGGAGGCGCTAGGCGCGCTCCTCGAGGTCGCAGACCGGCGCGCGCGCCAGCACGCGCGCGCGGCCAGCTTGGTCGCCGAGTCCGTGCCCGCGGCGGCCGAGCTCGCCTACGCCGAGGCGAGCGCTCTGGCCCAGGGCGACGTCCGCGATCGCGCCCGCGCCCTGTTCGCGTACTGGCGCGCGTCGGCGTCTGCGCAGCTCGCCGTGTCGATCGCCCTCAGGTAGCCGCGGCCGCTACAGCCCGCTCTACGGCCCGCGGCTACGGCCCGCCCCTATGGATAGACGAGCGCGATGTCTACGCGAACCCGCTGCCCGGGCGCGAGCACAAGCTCCGCGTCCTCGAACCGGGGCGGCCCGAATCTCGGCTCCGGGTTGCGCGAGGCGCCGTAGCCCTCTCTCGGCATGCCGAGGATGTTCGTCTCCATGTCGAAGCTTTCGCTCTCGTCGTG
>SLNH01000233.1 GCA_007133195.1 Nannocystineae bacterium
AGCGGCTCCGCGGTTAATCCGGCGCCGGGCGAGCGGAGGGGGGCGGCCGCGACCTCGCGGTCGCCTTCCTCGCCCGGCGCGCGCGAGCGGGCCCCGCGCCCGCCCGCGCTCGCGCTGCGTTGCGCGGCCGAGGGCTTGTCGAGTACGTTGCCCTCGTCGTCCCGATCTGGCGGGGCGGCGGCCCCTTGTCACGCACCGGATCGCGCCGAATGCCGGGACAGCAAAACGAGCAGTGGGGGAGCCGGCTCGCGATCATCGTCGCCGCCGTGGCGATGGCCGTGGGCACCGGCAACATCTGGCGCTTCCCGAGAATCGCGGCAGAGCACGGCGGCGGCGCGTTTTTGATCGCGGTCACCGTCGGCGTCGCGATCTGGGCCGTCCCCCTCCTCATGTCGGAGTTCCTCATGGGGACTCGGAGCCGGCTCGGCAACATCGGGGCGTTTCGCGACTTCATGGGGCGCCGGTTCACCTGGGCCGGCGCGTTCATGGTCTGCGTCACCGCGGGTATCATGTTCTATTACGCGGTGGTCGTCGGCTGGGCGCTCCGCTACACCGGCGTCGCGGTGACCGGCGGGCTCACGCTCGAGGAAGGCGCCGACGGCGGCTTCGGCCGCGAGCACTGGGACGCCTTCATCTCGAGCCCGATCGAGACGGTGGGCTTCCACGCCATCGCCGTGGTGATCGCCGCGGCCGTGGTCTATCGCGGCATTCGGGGCGGGCTCGAGCGCGTGCTCAAGGTCGCGCTGCCGGCCCTGCTCGTCATCCTCGTGATCCTGCTCGTGCGCGCGGTCACGCTCGACGGCGCAGAGGAGGGACTCCGGGCGCTGTTCGTCCCAGACTGGCCGGAGCTGCGGAGCGCTCAGCTTTGGCTGGAGGCGTTTACGCAGGTCGCGTGGTCCACCGGCGCAGGCTGGGGCATGATGATGGTTTACGCCGTCTACGCCCGGCAGCGGGAGGACATCGCGGTCAATTCGGGGATCATCGCGGTCTCCGATATCCTCGTCGGCTTTCTGGCCGCGGCCATCATTTTGGCGACGGTGTTTTCCATGTCGGCCGCCGCCGGGGTCGGCGCCGAGGCGGCGATCCGCGCGGAGGGGACCGATGACCAAAACGTCGGCCTCACCTTCATATACATGGTCGATCTGCTCGCCACGATGCCCGGCGCGAGCGTGCTCGCCCCCCTGTTCTTCCTGGCGCTGTCACTCGCGGGGATTTCCTCACTCATCGCGATGTTCGAGCTGGGCGTGACCAACCTGATCAACCTGGGCATGACCCGGCAGCGCGCGGCGCTGGCGGTGGGCGCGGCGGCGTTTTGCCTGGGGCTGCCCTCGGCGCTGTCCCTGGCGACCTTCCAAAACCAAGACTGGGTGTGGGGCGTCGGCCTGCTCGTGAGTGGTCTGCTCACGGCGACCGCGATGCTGCGCTACGGCCTAGGTCGCGCGCGTCGAGAGATCAACGAGACCAGCGACGTTCACGTCGGCGCGTGGTGGTCGCTCTTCATCGCCCTTATCCCCGTGGTGTTCGTCATCATCTTTGGCTGGTGGATCTACCAGTCGGTCACGCAGTTCCATCCCGACACGTGGTGGTACCCGTTCGAGACGTTCAGCGTGGGTACGATCGCGCTGCAGTGGGGGGCGGCGCTCGCGCTGTCACTCCTCATTGGCGGCATTCTGGCCAAGATGATCGCAGCTGGACCGATGTCTTCGACCGAACGTGAGCGCGACGACGCTCAGCAGAGCCGCGAGCGTGACGACGCTCAGCAGAGCCAGGAATAGTCATGGACGCCGAGCTCGTGACGTGGATCCTGATCTTCGCGGGCGGCTACCTCGCCGTGCTCGCGATACTGTTTTGGATCGCGCTGAGTCGAGCGCCGCGGAACTAGACTAACGCCTCGGTGACTCGGCTCGCGCTGGGAGCTGGCGCTGGGCGCCTGGCTCGCAGGCGCCGCGCCGCAGCGTGATCCCGCTCGAATCTTCACGAATGGCGGCACCGGCCCGCGGGCGGCGCGAAGGGCGCATCACAACGGACGGGACGCTGCGCCGGTGAGGCTTGGCTCCTCACCGGCGAGCCGCGGTGCGTCCCTGAACCGGAAGGGTCGGCTTACTGCGTGGACATCTCCTCCATGAGCCCGAGCACGTCTTCGTGCTCCTGGCAGGCGCCCATGATCTCGGTCATGTCACCCATGACGCCCTCGAGTTCCTCGGCGTAGCGCTCCTCGAAGTCTGCCTGCTCTTCGGGGGTGGACTCCTCGGCGCGCTCGTTGATTCGCTCGAGAAGGTCCTCGTTTTCCTCGATGAGCTCGGCCCAAGCAGTCGCGATCGCGTCGCAGTCGTCGACGTTTTCGACGCCTACCTCGGCGACCTTCTGCATAAACTCCATGCCCTCTTCCTCGACCTCGTGGCCATTTCCGGCGGCCTCGTCGCCCTCGTCGAGCTCATCGAGCTCATCCATCTCGTCGGTTTCGTCGCCCTCATCGCCGCCAGCGGCCGACGGAGCTTCTTCGGCCTCGTCTCCCGAGTCCTCGCCGTTGTCATCGCAAGCGGTGGCGACCAAGGCGAGCACCGCGAGTCCGACCAGTACCATGCGCACGTTCTTCATCATGTTCTCCTCTTCGAGCTACCAAATGTTGTCCGCCGCGCTCGCCGTCGCGCAGCGCGCGGTTCGCGGCTACGACACTACTCTGATCCCGATGGGATAGCCAACCAGGCCACCGAGTCAATGCAGGAGTACGTCGATGTTTTGCCCGGCGGTCGCTGGATCTCGCGACAGGCGCCGAGCAAGTCACAAAATATCCGTATCATGCCTTACGCAATGTGCGCGATGTGACAGTGCATGCCGAAATCATACGTTATAATGGGCATTTACGGTTGCCCATCGGCATGGCAGCGGCCGCGCTCAGCGCTTCGGGGCCGGGCGAGACCGAGCCACGTTGGAGGGCGTCCGGGCGAGCGGTCGCCCGGACGCGCGCCTCAGCTGCGCTGGTAGGTGCCGATCAGGCGGTTCATGCCGATGATGTGCGGCTCGATGCGCTCGAGGAGCTTCCACATGGTGAGCCCGGGCTCGAGATCGAGCTCTTTGTCGAGCGCCAGGATCCAGAAGTAATAATGGTGGATGCCGTGGCCGCCGGGCGGCATGGGGCCGCCGTAGCCCGTCTTGCCGAAGTCATTCGCGCCCGCCGTGTGCTCGGCGGTGCCTTCGGGGAGCGAGGTCACGCCGGCTGGAATATTGTACAGCGTCCAGTGGACGAAGCCGTAGTTGCCGGTGGCCGTGACGAGCGGCGCGTCGGGGTCGTGGCATACGAGCGCAAAGGACTTGGTCCCGTCGGGGACGTCCGACCACGCGAGGGCAGGGGACACGTCTTCCCCCTCGCCGGTGTGTTTTTTCGGGATGGCTTCCCGGTTCGCGAACGCCGTGCTCGTGAGCTTCATCTCCGACAGTGCGAAACCCATGGTGATCCTCCTTCCTGACGCCGCCCGAGGGCGGACGCAAAGGCTCAAGGCCCCGCCGAGGTGCGCGGGCTGTGACGTCACGTCCCAGCTGAGACCGCCTCACCCCGGCCGGCGGGCCAGAGCATTGCCGTTTCGGTTTCAACGAGTCAAGCGAATGCCGCGCTCACGCGATAGGCGCCGGCTCTGCGGGTTTTGTGGTATCCCGAGTCGTCGTGATAAGGCCGCCACCGTGTCATCGCTGACTTTGACTCCTGAGGAAGTGGATGCCTTCGTCGCGCGCGTGTATCCGATCACGGCGGCGGAGGGATACCGCTGCGCCGAGCTCGGCGAAGATTTCGCGGTCGCCACCTGGCGACACGACGAGCGCGCGCTACGGCCCGGGGGACTCATTTCCGGTCCGGTGCAATTCGCGACCGCCGATCTCGCGCTTTGGTTCGTGTCGTTCACCCAACTCGGACTCGAGGCGATGGCGGTGACCTCGGATATGCAGATCGCGTTTTTGCGCCCGGCGCGCGGAGGCGATCTGGTGGCGCGGGCGGAGCTTTTGCGCGCGGGCAAGACGCGGATCACCGGCCGGGTGCTGCTCTGGATCGACGGCGACGAGGATCGCCCCGTCGCCCACGCCACGGGGAGCTACGCGCGGCTTCGGCCGGTGGAGCCGACCTGACACATCCGAGCGAGCCCGAAGCCGTCGCTCGGGGGCGATTGCGCCCGAAGGCGCTGCATGCAAGAGTATGCGCTTCGATTCCAGGACCCCTTGCGACAGCGAACCTCAGTTGATCTTCGCTGTTCCGTGCGCACAACTGAAGGAGAGCCGATGCGGATGATCTTGGTGGGGCCGCCGGGAGCCGGGAAGGGTACGCAGGCGGCCAGGCTCATCGACACCTACGGAATTTCACACATCTCGACCGGCGACATGTTGCGCGCCGCCGTCGCCGAGGGCACCGAGCTCGGGCGGAAGGCCGACGGCTTCATGAAGGCCGGCGAGCTCGTGCCGGACGAGCTCGTGATCGCGATGGTCATCGAGCGGATCGGCAAGAGCGATTGCGAAAACGGCTTCATGCTCGACGGCTTTCCGCGCACGCGGGCCCAGGCCGAGGCGCTCGATCGCGAGCTCGAAAAGGCCGGCGCAACGCTCGACGCAGTGGTTCTAATCGAGGTTCCCGACCAACTGATCGTCGAGCGCATCACCGGGCGACGTAGCGATCCGCAGACGGGACGGATCTATCACATGATCTTCGATCCCCCGCCCGAGGAGATCGCCGATCGCGTGGTGCAGCGCAGCGACGACACCGAAGAAGCTTGCGTGGCGCGCCTTCAGAAATATCACGGGGAGACGGCCCCCATCGTGCCGTTTTACGAGGAAAAGGGCATCCTGGTTCGCGCCGATGGCGTCGGCTCTCCCGACGAGGTCACCGAGCGCATCAAGACCGAGCTCGAAGCGCGCCGCTAGTGCCTCGGCGCCGGCCGATCCGGCGGCGCCACGACCGCGACCGAGCAGACGAGACGACATGGCCGGCTACGATCACCGGAGTATCGACGGAAAATGGCAGGAGCGGTGGCGCGCGCGAGACACTTTCGCCACGCCGACGCGACGCGATCTGCCCAAGTACTACGTCCTCGACATGTTCCCCTACCCGAGTGGGGCGGGGCTCCACGTCGGGCATCCCAAGGGTTACGTGGCCACCGACGTCGTCGCGCGAGCCCGGCGGATGATGGGGTACAACGTGCTCCGCGTCATGGGCTGGGATTCGTTCGGGTTACCGGCGGAGCGCCAAGCCGTGCGCGAAGGGAAGCACCCGCGCGAGATCACCGAGCGCAACATCCGCACGTTCAAAACGCAGCTCGAGCGGCTCGGCCTGTCCTACGACTGGTCGCGCGAGCTCGCAACGTCGGACCCCGGCTACTACAAGTGGACCCAATGGATCTTCCTCAAGCTCTACGACAAGGGCTTGGCCTATCAGGCGGAGGTCCCGGTCAACTGGTGTCCGGCGCTCGGCACCGTCCTCGCGAACGAAGAGGTTCAAGACGGGCGGTACGTCGAAACCGGCGATCCGGTCGAGCGGCGCACGATGAAGCAGTGGATGCTGCGCATCACGGAATACGCCGATCGGCTCCTCGACGGGCTCGACGGGCTCGAGTGGCCCGAGGGCATCAAGGAGATGCAGCGCCACTGGATCGGTCGTTCGGTGGGCGCAGAGATCCGGTTTACGGTCGAGGACCGCGAGCGCGAGATCGAGGTGTTCACGACCCGGCCCGACACCCTGTTCGGGGCAACCTACCTGGTGTTGGCTCCCGAGCACGAGCTCGTCGGTGAGATCACGAGCGAGGCGCAGCGGGGAGCTGTCGATCGCTACGTCGCCGAGGCGCTCGCGCGCTCCGAACGGGATCGCGTCTCGGAGGCGGCCGAGGCGAAGAAGACCGGGGTCGCGACCGGGGCCCGCGCGATTCACCCGGTGACCGGCGAGTCCATCCCCATATGGATCGCCGACTACGTACTCGCGTCCTACGGCACCGGGGCGATCTACGCCTGCCCGGCCCACGACGAGCGTGACCACGCGTTCGCGATGCAGTTCGACCTGCCCATCCGAGAGGTAGTGGCCGGCGGGGACACCTCGCGTGAGGCCTACCTGGGCGACGGCCCTCACGTGAATTCCGACTTTTTGGACGGCCTGTACACGGAGGACGCCAAGGCCAAAATGACGGCCTGGCTCGAGGAGCGGGGTAAGGGGACGCGGCAGGTGAATTATCGGCTCCGCGACTGGCTGTTCTCGCGGCAGCGGTATTGGGGCGAGCCCTTCCCGATCCTCGAGCTCGAAGACGGCACCACCAAGCCCGTGCCCGAGTCGGAGCTGCCGGTGGTGCTCCCCGAGCTCGACGCCTACAAGCCCACGGAGGACGGTCGCCCGCCGCTCGCGCGCGCCGAGGACTGGGTGCAAACGCGGGACCCGGACACCGGGGAACCGGCGCGCCGGGAGACCAACACGATGCCGCAGTGGGCGGGCTCGTGCTGGTATTACCTGCGCTTCATATCGCCCACGGACGACGCCCAGGCGTGGGATCCGGCCGAGGAACGGCACTGGATGCCGGTGGACCTGTACGTGGGGGGCGCCGAGCACGCCACCCTCCACCTTCTGTACTCGCGGTTTTGGCACCACGTCCTATACGACCTCGGCCTCGTGAGCACGCCCGAGCCGTTCCAGCGCCTGTTCAACCAGGGAATGATTCACGCGACGGCGTACCAGGACGCGCGAGGCCGCTACTACGGGACCGACGAGATCGAGGAGCGGGCCGGCCGGTTTTTCGTCGCCGGGTCGGACACCGAGGTGTCGACCAAGCGCGAGAAGATGTCCAAGTCGAAGATGAACGTCGTAAACCCCGACGAGATGTGCGAGACCTACGGAGCCGACGCGCTTCGCCTGTACGAGCTGTTCATGGGGCCGCTCGAAGAGGGCCCGGACTGGGACACGAGCGGCGTCGCGGGGACTCGCCGGTTTTTGGATCGGGTGTGGCGGCTCGTCGTGGATCCCGCGACCGGGTCGCTATCCGAAAAGCTGACAGACGAGGACATCGAAAATCGCGAGCTCGAGCGGGCCCTTCACTCGGCGATCAAGAAGGTGAGCGAGGCGGTGGAGACGCTCCGCTTCAACACGGCGATCTCGGAGATGATGGTCTTCGTCAACGAGGCGACGAAGGCGGGGGCGATCCCGCGGTCGTGGGTGATCGCGCTCGTGAAGGCGCTGGCGCCGTTTGCTCCGCACGTCTGTGAAGAGCTCTGGGAGCGGCTCGGCGGCGAGGAGAGCCTCGCCTACGCGCCTTGGCCGGCGTACGACGAGGCGAAGCTCGCGCGCGAGACGATCACCATCGCGGTTCAGGTGAGCGGCAAGACGCGCGCGACGATCGACATCCCGGCGGAAGCGGGCGAGGCGGAGGCCATCGCCGCCGCCAAGGCGGATGCCAAGATCGCTTCTCACATCGAGGGGAAGCGCCTCGTGCGCGAGATTTTCGTTCCCGGTCGGCTCGTCAACCTGGTCGCCAAGTAGTGCCTCGATGAGCGAACAGGCGCGCGCCTTCGTGCCGGTGGCGATGGGGGTGCTCACGGTTTCGGATACGCGCACGCTCGAGACGGATCGCTCGGGGCGGGTGGCTTGCGAGCTCGCCGAGGAGGCGGGGCATCGCGTCGCTCGTCGTGAGATCGTGCGCGACGACGAGCGCGCGATTCGCGACCTCGCGTCGCGCTGGGTGGCCGACCCCGACGTCGAGGTGATCGTCACGACCGGCGGCACCGGGGTGACCGCGCGGGACGTCACGCCGGAGGCGCTGTCGCCGCTCGTGACCAAACCCATCCCCGGGTTCGGAGAGCTGTTTCGCTGGCTCTCGTTCGAGGAGATCGGGACCGCCACGGTGCAAAGCCGCGCCGAGGCCGCGATGTGCGGCGACACCTTCGCGTTTTTGCTCCCCGGATCGCCGGGCGCGGTGACGACGGCGCTGCGCCGCATCGTGCTTCCGCAGCTCGACTACCGCACCCGGCCCTGTAACTTCGTGGAGCTCTTGCCGCGCATTCGCGCCGGAAGATGAGGTATGGCGGCGGCGAGCGGCGGCTCACGCGACGACTGGTTTCGCCTGGACGACGACGCCCTCGCCCGCACGTGCGAGATCGATCGCATTCGCGGGTCGGGGCGCGGTGGGCAAAAGCGAAACAAGACGGAGTCGCTCGTGCGGGCCCGCCACCGCCCCACGGGGGTCGTCGCCCACTCCGACGACAGCCGCTCGCAACACTCGAACAAGGCGCACGCGCTGCGCCGGCTGCGCGAGAAGATCGCCCTCGAGGTCCGCGAGCCGGTGGAGCTGGACGGCGAGTACGAGCCGCCGCCCGAGCTTCGGGACATGCTGAGGCCCGATGCCCCGGGGCCGGGGAAAAAGCGCCGCCATGAGGCGTCCTACCTCGCGGGCATTGCCGCGCTCCTCGATCTGTTCGAGCATCAGGGCGCATCGCTCAGCGATACCGCGCGCGTGCTCGGCGTGCCGTCGGGCGCCGTGGCGAAGGTCATCCGCCGCGATGAGCGGCTTCAGCGGAAGGTGGCCGAGCTGCGACAGAAGCGCGGCCTGGGGCCGATAAGCTGAGTCGGAAGCCGGTGCACTCGGCTTTTGCCGGAGCTAGCGGCTTCCCGCGGTTGGTCGCGGCGGAGGTCGATGCATTCCGACGGCTGAGCCGATCCACTCGCTTGCTCGGCCGATCATCCAATGCGAGGGTTAGGTATCGGGTGACGGCGGGGACCCCGAGCTGGGAGCTGGAGCAGGACATTCGATGAGCTGGATGTATAGGGGCCGCCGGTTTTGGGTGGCCCGGGAGGCGGGGCCGGGTGGGCGAACCGTGTACAAGCTGGTTGCGCCCGACCGCAAAGCTCCCGATGCGCACGATCGCCTCCTCCACGAGCAGGCGATCCTCGAGCAGCTCACCGAGGTCGCTGGCGTCGCGGTTGCGCGCGGACTGGTTACCTACCGCGGGCAACCCGCGCTGGCGCTCGATGACGCGGGTGAGGAAACGCTCGCCGACCGGCTCTCGGCGCCGCTAGGACTCGATGTGTTCCTCGACCTATCGGTCTCGATGGCCACGATCTTGGACGCGGTGCATGAGCGGGGGGTGATCCACCAGGACGTTCGGCCCGACAACGTGGTGATCGGCTCGACTTCCACCCTCACCCTGATCGACTTCGAACGCGCCGTGACGTCCCCCTACGTGGCCAGTACACGGCGCGCGCCTTTCGAATCGGCCCTCACCTATGTCGCGCCCGAGCGCGCTGGAAAGCTCGAGCAGCTCGTCGATACGCGAAGTGATCTCTACTCACTGGGGATCGTGTTTTACGAGATGCTCACGGGATCCCCACCCTTTCGCTCCAAGAGTCCGCTCGAGCTGGCCCACGCGCACGCCGCGCGCTCGCCGAGCCCCCCCGCCGCGGTGGATCCGTCCATCCCTTCGGCGATCTCCGCGCTCGTGCTCAAGCTCCTCGCGAAGGCGCCGGAGGAGCGGTACCAAACCGCCGCTGCCCTCGCCGTGGACCTGCGCGAGGCTCGCGAGCAATGGTCGCGCACGGGCGCCGTGAGTTCGCTCGACCTAGGTCATGCCGATTTCACGCTTGGCCCCTCGGCTCCCGACCGACTCTACGGCCGCGACCAGGAACGCGCGTTCGCGCGGGAGGTGCTTGCGCGCGTCCGCGGAGGAGAGGCACGGACCCTGCTGGTCGGCGGCGAGGCAGGGGTGGGCAAAAGCTCGCTCGTTCGCGCCGCGCTCGAGGAGGAACTCGGCGGTTACGGCGGCTGGGTCATATCGGGAAAGGTCGATCAGCGAAACGCCAACATCCCCTATGCGCCACTCCGTGAGGCACTGTCCGAGCTCGTCCAGCTCGCCCGCGGCGCCGGCGAGGAGCGATGGGACGTGTGGAAGCGCGAGTTATCCGCGCAGATGGGGGCCGCCGCGCGCCTGCTCGTCGACGTGGCGCCGGAGCTCTCTGGGCTCCTCGGCGCGCCGCTGTCCGAGCGCCCCGACACCCAGCCGCAGCAGGCCCGAACGCAGATCCACTTCGCGCTCAAGTCGCTCCTCAAGCTTTTTGCCGGGCCCGAGCGGCCGGTCGCCCTGTTTGTCGACGACCTGCAGTGGGCTGACGCCGCAACGCTCGACGCCCTGGCGGCGCTGATCCTGGACGAAGACAGCCGTTACCTCGCCCTCGTCGGCGCGTGGCGGCCGGGCGATGACGGCGCGACGCATCCGCTTTGCGACGCCATGGACGCGAGGGAGCGCGCCGAAGCGGCGATCGCCGAGCTTCACCTCGGTCCACTGCCACCCGAAGCGGTCGCCGATCTGCTCGCGCGAGCGCTCCGACAGCCGCGTGAGCGACTGGTTTCGCTGGCCGAGATCGTCGGCGCGAAGACGGGCGGGAACCCGTTTTTCATCCTCCAGCTCGTGCGGACGCTACAGCATCGCGGCCTGCTTTACTTCGACGCGCGCGCTGGCGCGTGGTCGTGGGATTCGCATGAGATCGAGGCGGTCGGTCTGAGCGAAAACGTCGTCGATTTCCTGGTCTCCGTGATCGATCGCCTGCCCGAGCGCACCCGAACCCGGCTTTCACTTTTGTCCTGCGTGGGTCGAAGCGCCGAGGTCGGCGTGCTCGCGGGTGCGCTGGGCGCTGAGTGTGAGTCGGAGATCCGCGCGGCGCTCCACCCGGCTGTGCGCGAGGGGCTGCTGTCGGTCCGTCATGATCATGAGGCGGCCGGGGGCATGGTCTACGAGTTTCGGCACGATCGGGTTCAGCAGGCGGCCTACGCCACGCTCTCAGCGCCGAGCCGCGCATCGGCACACCGGCAGGTGGGTAGGCGGCTCGTCGCGATGGAGACGGAACGCCGAAGCGACGATCGGCGCCTGTTCGCGGCGGCCGACCAGTTTGCTTCGGCGAAAGACGCGCTCGAAGACGAGGCCGAGCGTCTCGAGATTGCCGCGCTCGAAGGGCGAGCCGGCAGCCGAGCTCTGGCGGCGTCGGCGTTTTCGTCGGGCCTAACGTATTTTCGGGCCGGTCTCGCGCTCATCGGCCCCGAGGCGTGGCGCGATCACCGCGATCTCGTATGGGGGCTTCACCTTGGCGCTGCGGAGTGCGCGTATCTGTGCGGCGAGTACGAGTTATCGGACGCGCTGGTCGGCGAGGCGTTCGCTCGTGCGAAAACGCGACTCGAGAAGGCAGAGATCTACGTTTTGAGCGCGGTTAGCACCACGACGCGCGGCGATCGCTCCGGGGCGCTTTGCAAGGGGCTAGATGCGCTCGCGGACCTCGGCTATCCGCTCGACAGGGACGTCGAGAGTACGCCAGAGGCAGCGCGCGAAGCTCTGCGCCAGATGGCAGCGCACCGCGCCGATGTGATGGCGCGCTCGCGCAGGCGTGCGAGCCGGGAGGACCGGGCGGTCCTCGAGGTCCTCGTGAATTTGTTCCACGCCGCGTGGTTCGTCGATCGCAAGCTCTGCATCTCGCTGGCGTGGCGGTCGGCAGCCTTCGTGCTCGAGCGGGGCGACGCACCGGAAGCGTCGTCCGCGTTCGCTCACTGTGCGATCAGCCTGAGCGAGGAGCATATCAGGGACGCCGAGGCATACATCGAAGCCGCGGAAGCGGCCGCCGTGGCGTTCGATGATCGGCGGCAGCTCGCGCACGCGCGATTTTTACGAGTTGGCTTAGTAGATGTTTGGCTCGAGCCGCTCGCCACCGTGATCGCTCGGCTAAACGAGTGCTTCGACGCGGCCGTGAAGGCCGGGGAGCTGCGCACGGCAGGCTACGCGCTCTCGTTGCGCGAGCTCGTCGCGTTCGACGCGGGAGTCCCGCTCGATAAACTCCTGAGCGAGATCGACGCCGATCTGAGGTTTTTGCGAGGATTCCGGCTCGAGGGGAATCTTCTCTTCCAGCTCGCGAGCCGACAGCCGGTTCGATGTTTGCGCGGCATGACGCGCGGGCGAACCAACCTGGAGGACGAGGAGTTCAGCGAAGAGGACTTTCTCGAAGCGGCGCGCGAGGTGCCGGCAGCGCGCTGCGTTTATCACATTCGTAGGCTTCAGATCTCGTACGTCTTCCGCGAGTTCGACGAGGCGCGCGAGCAAGCCGAGGAGGCCGAGAAGCTGAGCGCGTTCGTGGGCGGCTATCTGCCCTCGTTCGAGCTCAAATTCTACGGCGCGCTCGCGAAGGCCGCAGCGCTGGACAAGGTGAGCGGGCCGGAGCGTGACCGGATGTTGGCGGACATCTCGGCGCGACGCGCCTCGCTGGCCCGCTGGGCAAAGTTGTGTCCCTCGAACTTCCGGCACGCGGTGCTCCTCATCGATGCGGAGGTCGCGCGCGTCCGCGGAGACGCCGCCGCCACGGACTACTATCATCACGCGGTGGAGGCAGCGCGCGCGGCGGATGCGGGCTTGGATTGGGCGCTCGCGTGCGAGCTCACGGCCCGCCACGAATTTCACCAGGGGCGGCCGCGGCTTGGGATGATCATCTTGCGCGAGGCCTGGGATGGCTACGCGGTGTGGGGAGCGAGCGAGAAGCTCCGGGCCCTCGAGGAGGAGTTTACCGCGCTCGCGGGAAGCACGCTCAGGCCCGACGAAGACGCTGGCCGCGCCGTCGACCTCGATATCTCGAGTTTGTTGCAGGCGGCGGAGTCCATCACCTCTGAGGTTTCGCTCGACCGCCTGCTCGCCCGCCTGATCCGCGTCGGGATCGAGACGGCCGGCGCGGAGCGTGTCGTCGTGATTTTGGAACAGGACGGCGAACCGGTCGTCCGCGCGGTGGGTACGGGCGAGGAAGCGCCGCGACTCGCGCGGACGCCGTTGGCCGACTTCGATGAAGTGGTGGCGCCCGTTGTCTGGCGAGTGCGAACGACGCGCCGCGCCTTGCGGATCGGCGAGGCCACGCGCGCCAGCCTCACGCGCTCGGATCCGCGAGCCCGCGCGCGCCGGGTGCGTTCGGTCCTCGCCGTCCCCGTACAGCGGCAGAGCTCCCTCGTCGGAACGATCTACTTCGAGAACAACCTCACCAGCCACGTGTTCCCGCCGGCGACGATCCGGGTGCTCGAGCTCCTGTCGGCCCAAGTCGCGATCTCTCTCGACAACAGCGTATTGTTCGAGGACCTGCGCGCAGAGAAGGAGGAAAACGCGCGCCTGCTCAAGGAGGCCGAAGAGGCGCTCTCGCTGCGAGAAGACTTCCTGGGCGTGGCCGCGCACGAGCTCAACACGCCGCTCACGTCGCTGCTCCTGTCGGTTCAGGGGGTCGCGCGGGGGGCGTTCGGTGAATCACAGGATTCGGTCCGGGTCGCGTGCGATATCGCGGTGAGGCAGGCGAGGAAGCTCGCGGGGCTCGTCAAAGAGCTCCTCGAAGCTTCGCGCATCACGCGCGACTACCTCGTGCTTGAACCGGAGCGGGTCGACCTCGGTCGGTTGGCTCGCGATGTCGTGGGGCGCTTCGAGTTTGATTTCAACCGCGCCGGGTCGCCTGTGGAGCTCGACTTGGAGGAGGGCGTGGAGGGGTATTGGGATCGCAGTCGCCTCGATCAGGTGGCGACGAACCTGGTGAGCAACGCGATCAAGTTTGGCCAGGGAAGACGAATCCGCGTAGGGGTCGGGTGGCGGCGCCACGTCGCGTATCTCGAGGTTCGCGACCGGGGCATCGGGATCCGAGAAGAGCACGTCCCGCGCATCTTCGAGCGCTTCTCCAGGGGCGTGTCGGCGCGCGACTTCGGCGGGATGGGCCTCGGACTCTTCATCGTCCGCAGCGTCGTCGAGGCGCACGGCGGCTCCGTTTCCGTCGACACCGCCCCCGGGGAAGGCACCCGCATGACGGTCGAGCTTCCCGCGACACCGAGCGCCGCGCCCGGAGCGCCCTAATCCGCCGTCCCCCCCTTCGCGCACCTCGCGGCGTGACACGCCAGCGCGTGGCGATTAGCTCTCGGGCATGCGGAGCTCGATGGCGCGAGCCGTGAGCCGATAAGTCGGCTCGGGGCCGGTTACCCGGCGGGGCTCCTCGCCGGAGGCCTCCGCCTCGTGTTCGGCGTAGTGGCGCGCGCGATCTTCTGACACCTCGGTGAGCTCGACCTCGCCTTCGATGATCGCCTCGGCCCCGGCGATGTTCGCGGGTACGAAGAACCCATAGTCCAGCATCCGCACGCGCACGACTTCGTCCACATCGCCCGGCGCCTCCAGCGTCATCCAACAGCCGCGCTTTTCGCACGCCTGGTTTACGCGACCGCGGATCCGACAAAGGTCACCCGTATCCGAGCACGTGCTGATAGCCTCTGCGACCGAGACGGGCTCTTTGCCCGTGCGCTCGAACGCGTCACCGAAATGCGCGGTGTCGCCGGGCTCGAGATCGGCAGGTGGCTCTGACTCTGCGCGGTCGGCCTGGCCATCGTCGCCCTCGGCCTGGGCCTCCTCGGCCTGTTTGCGAGAGGGCGCGTCGTCACCGGCGGCCTCGCTGTGGCCGGCGGCTTCGGCCTCGCTGTCGTCTTTGCGGTCGCCGGCGTCGTCGCAACCGGCCGTCGTGGCCCCGATCGCGAGCGCCGCTGCGAGCGCGATTGCAAGCGACTGGTTGGGTCGTTGGCCGATTATCATCGTGGCTCCTGTGCGATTCTGTGTGTCCCGGCGGGGCGGTCGGTTTAGACAGCGGCCCGGGGTTGCCGCCGGCGAGCGCGCCGAGGGGTCGTCGAGGGGGCGCCGCCGGCGAGCGCGCCGAGGGTAAGGCGTCGCGCGCGTAGGGGGAAGTGCTCGTCGCCCTTCGAGCGCCGCGAGCGCCCGCTCCGGGCTCCGCGACGCGCTCGAGAGCCCGCCACGCCCCCGGTGGCTCTATGGTACACCCACCCAATGGATGAAACCCTCGCCGCGCTCCGCCGGGAGTACGCCGGCGCGCCGCTCGACGAGAGTGAGGTCGATTCAGATCCCATCGGCCAGTTCCGCCGCTGGCTGGATGACGCCGTGCGCGCCGAGGTCCCGCTCGCCAACGGGATGACGCTGGCGACGGTGGACGGCGACGGCCGCCCCGCCGCCCGGATCGTCTTGCTCAAGCTCGCCGACGAACGGGGCTTCGTCTTCTTTACGAGCTACGACAGCCGCAAGGGGCGCGAGCTCAGCCAAGACCCCCGCGCCGCGCTCGTATTCTGGTGGCCACAGCTCGATCGGCAGGTTCGCGTCGAAGGCGAGGCGCGTCCGGTGGAAAGCGAGCTGTCGGATCGGTACTTCAGCCAGCGCCCGCGCCAGAGCAACATCAGCGCGATCGCGTCGCCGCAGAGCGCGCCTGTCTCGTCTCGCGCGGAGCTCGAGCGCCGCGCGCGCGAGGTGAGCGAGGCGCAGCCCGAGGACGAGCTGTCGCGGCCCGCCTCGTGGGGGGGCTACCGCCTGGAGCCCACCACCATCGAGTTCTGGCAAGGGCGCGAGGATCGCCTCCACGACCGCCTGCGCTATCGACGCGCTGGCGCGGCCTGGGCGATCGACAGGCTGGCGCCGTGAGCGGCGAGGTCGGCGAGGCCTCGGCGAGGGCCGTCAAACCGTGAATACCGCGCCTCGCGGGCGCGGCAGACAGGAGCACGAAAGAATGAGCACCCCGTTTAGCGAGGAACACGACGCCTTTCGCAAACTCGTGAGACAGTTCGTCGAAAAGGAGCTCGCGCCGCACGCCGACGAATGGGAGCGCGACGAGCTCTTCCCCGATTGGGTGTTCAAGCGCGCGGGCGAACTCGGCATTCTCGGCGCCCACTTCGCCGAGGATCACGGGGGCGGAGGCGGTGACTATTGGTTCAGCGTCGCCAAGGCGGAGGAGTACCCGCGCGTGGACGCCGCCGGCGTGAGCATGGGGCTCCTCGTGCAGAGCGATATGGCTACGCCGTGCATCGCGGATCTCGGCACGCGCGAGCAAATCGACGAATTTTTGGCCCCCGCGCTCAAGGGCGAGCGAATCGCCGCGCTCGGGGTGAGCGAGCCCGGCGCGGGGAGTGACGTGGCCAATATCCGCACCGTCGCGCGCAAAGTCGGTGACGAATACGTGGTGACCGGCGCCAAGACCTACATCACGAACGGCACGCGCGCCTCCTTCGTCACGCTGCTCTGCAAGACCGACCCCGACGCCGGCTACGGCGGCATCTCGGTCATCCTCATGCCGACCGACGTGCCGGGGTTCTCGGTGACGAAGAAGCTCAAGAAGGTTGGGAACCACGCCAGCGACACCGCAGAGCTCGCGCTCGACGAGTGTCGCGTGCCGGCCCGGTACCTCCTCGGTGAGGAGAACAAGGGCTTTTACTACTTGATGCAGAATTTCCAGACCGAGCGGCTCATCGGCGCCGCGGGTGCGGCGGCCGGCTGCCAACTCGCCCTCGATCGCTCGGTGGCCTACGGGCGCGATCGCCACGCGTTCGGAAAGCCCCTCATCAAGCGCGAGGTCTGGCAGCACCGGTTCGTCGACCGCTACACCGAGCTCGAGGCGCTTCGGCGGCTGATCTATCACGCGACCAGCGAGTACAACCGCGAGCGCTACGAAAACGGGAGCGCCCTCAGTTTCGATACCGTGAAGCTGATCTCGATGGCGAAGCTCTATGCCGGCGAGGTGGCCGACAAGGTCATGGACGACTGCCTCCAATTTCACGGCGGGATGGGCTATATCGAGGAGACGTTCATCGCGCGAGCGTGGCGCGACCAGCGTTTGCTCCGCATCGGCGGCGGGGCGAGCGAGGTGATGCGCTACGCCATCGCGAAGATCATGGGCTTTTAAGTGGTGCCGGCTAGTGTCGTCTCGCGTGGCGCGCGACCTTCCGCGTGAGCTCGTCGAGATCGACCGGCTTGTAGAGCACGTCGGCGGCGTCGAGCGTCATCCGCTCCATGGGTGAGCCGGCGCCGCCGGACAAGATGACGACGGGGATGTCGGCGATCGCCGGGTCCCTGCGCTGTTCGCGGCGAAACTCCCAGCCGCTCATCCCCGGCATGCGCAGATCGAGCAGGATGAGCGCCGGGGGCGGCCCCGAGCGCAGGCGCGCGAGCGCTTCGCTGCCCCCGGCGGCGGTGTCCACCAGGTAACCGCGTGCCGTGAGCACTTGCGAGAGCACTTCGCGGATGTCCTCATCGTCGTCGATCACGAACACGCGAAGCGCGCGCTGGTCAGCCATCGCAAGGCGGCTCCTCGTTCGCCTCGTGCGTCACGGGGAGGGCGACGAGGAAGCGGGATCCCCGTCCGACCTCGCTCACCACGGTGGCCGTTCCGCCATGCGCCTCGGCGATCTGGCGGACGATGTAAAGGCCCAACCCCAGACCTCCATGGTGCTCTGACGAAGCCGCGCGCTCGAAGCGTTCGAAGATGTTCTCGCAAAGCTCGGGCGGAATGCCCGGCCCGTCGTCCTGCACCGCGATGTACGCTCGCCCGCCTTCGCGGTACACGCTGAGGACGACGTCGCCGCCTCGAGCGTGTCTGAGCGCGTTTTTGAGCAGATTCGTGACGACCTGATCGAGCCGCTCGCCGTCCCACACCCCCGAGACCGGCGCGTCGGCGACGACGGACAGGCGCGTGGACGCTTGCGCGAACGACGAGGCGAACCGGGCACCGGCGTCGCGGGCAATCTCGGCGAGGTCGCTGGGGCTTCGCCGCAGCTCGAGGCGCTTGGCTCGGATGCGCGAGACGTCCAAGAGATCTTGCACCAAGCCGAGCAGGCGCCCGGTCTGCCTCTCGGCCAATTCGAGGAGTCGCTCGGCGCGGGGGCCGTCCACGTCCCCGCCCACGACCGACTGAAGAGCGAGCTGAAGGGATGTGAGCGGAGTGTAAAGCTCGTGCGACGCGATGGACAGGAACTCGTCGCGGGCCGACAGGGCGCGCTCGGCGCTCTCGCGCGCCGCTCGTTCCGCGGCGAGCGAGCGGTCGCGTTCCTGTTCGGCGCGGATCCGGTCGGTGATGTCGAGCGCGAGGCCGATCGTGCCGACCGGTGTCCCGTTTGGGTCTCGCCTCAGCGGCGCCACCACCGTTTGATAATTGCGGCCCAGCCACTGGGTGTCGTAGCGCACAGTGTCCCCGCTCAGGGCGCACTTATGGCGGCCGATGATCCGGCTGTCTTTGTCCGCGAAGTATCGCTCGAGCGGAACCCCGATGAGCTCGGCCTCTCGAACGCCGAGCCTGGCGAGTCCGGCGCCCGCGCCCGAGGTAAAGTTGAGCTCTCGATCCGTTGTCCAAAGCACGGCGGGGAGCTGGCTGAGCAGGCGCCGGTACCAGTCGCGGTCATCCCGCACGAAGTCGCCCGACGCGGGCCGCTCTGTGCGGTCGATTCCGGTGAGCAGGATGTGCGGGAGCTCGCCATCCATGTCGATGAGGACGGGACTCCAGTCGAGGAGGCGAGGGCGGCCATCGCGGCCGATCATATGCAAAACAAAGCCGGGCGTAGCCCCGCTTCCGCGCAGGGGGAATCGCTCGCGGAGCTGTCTCGCCTCCTGCGTATCGGCCACGAGATCCCAGAGTTTCATCCCCCGCAGCGATCCCGGACTCAAGCCCATCGAGGCCGCAGTCGCGTCGCTAACGTCCACGATCGATGCGTCGGAATCGAGCGTGAGCGTCCACAGGCCGAGCGCGGCGCTCGCCTGCTGCCAGATTTCGCGCCCCTTGTCGCTTCCCACAGGTCCCCTCTACACACGAACGCAAACGCACAGGCCCCGATCCATGCGGCCGCCCCTCGCGCAGGGCGTGCGCGGAACACAAGCAGCTCCATGGGGCCCGTCGGCATTCATTTTTCCTCGATAGCGGCGCTTTTCACAATAGCGCGCGGCACCTGCGCATGGTGTCTCGCGGATCCTATCCCGTAGCGATGTGCGATGCCATCGAGCCGCGCCCGGCGGGGGACCGCGCCACGCCCCGAGGAGGGCGGATGGGAACCGGCTTGGGTCACGCGAGGTGGCGCTGCGAGGTGGCGCCCGGTGTGGCGCCGAGGTTCGGAACCGCCTCAGCGGCGGGCGCGCGCCTAACCCTTTACGACGGCAAGCGGGGACAGGCGCGCGACTTTGCGCGCGATCCCTGCGGAATCTATGACGTCGACCACGTCGGCGACGTCTTTATAGGCCTCGGAGATCTCCTCGGCGACGGTGCGCTTACTGTCGCTGCGCACGTAGATGCCGCGGCCCTCGAGGTCTTTGAAGATGGAACGCCCCTTGGCGGTGCGGCGGGCCTGCCCACGCGAGAGCTTGCGGCCGGCGCCGTGGCAGCTCGATCCGAACGTCAGCTCCATCGCGCGCTTGGTGCCGGCGAGCACGTAACTGTAGCGACCCATGTCTCCAGGGACGAGCACGGGTTGGCCGGAGCGGCGGTAGCGTTCGGGGACGTCTGGGTGCCCCGGCGAAAACGCGCGCGTCGCGCCCTTGCGGTGCACGCAAACGCGGCGCATCTCGCCCTCCACCACGTGGTTTTCCCACTTCGCGATGTTGTGACAGACGTCGTAGACGAGGTCCAAGCCGAGGTCGTCGCGGCCGAAAAACTCGGCCATCGCCTCGCGCGCAAAGTGCGTCATCATCTGCCGGTTGGCGAAGGCAAAGTTGATCGCCGCCCCCATGGCGCCGAAATACGCCCGCGCCTCCGGGCTGCGCAGGGGCGCCGCGCAAAGCTGGCGGTCGGGAAGGTCGATGCCGTAGCGTTCCGAGGCCCGGATCATCGCGCGGAGGGACTCGTCGCAGACCTGGTAGCCGAGCCCGCGGCTCCCCGAGTGGATCATCACCGTGAGGGTGTTTTCGCGGAGCCCGAAATCTGCCGCGGCCTCCCGATCGAAGATTTCGGACACCACGCCGAGCTCGCAAAAGTGGTTGCCGGAGCCGAGCGACCCGAGCTGAGGGCGCCCGCGCTCCTTCGCGCGCTCCGACACGGCGCCTGGGTCGGCGCCGTCCATGCACCCTGACTCCTCGATCGCGCTGAGGTCGGCTTGGTGTCCGTAGCCGCTGTTTACGGCCCACTCGGCGCCGCGGAGGAGCACGCGATCGAGCTCCTTTTGCGTGAGGCGACGAGGGCTCTTCGAGCCCACGCCGGCCGGAACGGCGCGGTACAGGGCCATCGAGAGCTCGGCGAGCGCGCCTGAGGCCTCCTCGAGCTCGATGTCGCTCCTCAACAGCCGAACGCCGCAGTTGATGTCGTACCCGACGCCACCCGGCGAGAGCACGCCGTCGTCGGGGTCGAAGGCGGCGACGCCGCCGATGGGAAAGCCGTAGCCCCAGTGGATGTCCGGCATCGCGATCGAGTGACCCACGATGCCGGGCAGGGATGCCACGTTTACCACCTGATCGAGGCTTTTGTCGGATTCGAGGCTCGGGAGCATCGCCGGCGAAGCGAAGATCAGGCCGGGGACGCGCATCGCCCCCGCCTTTGGGATCACGTATTGGTAAGCGCCTTTGCGGTCGAGTCGGTAGCTCATGAGCTTTACGCAGGGCGAAGCGCCGCCCGGGCGCGCCGGGGACGCGCTCGCGGATGAGGTTTACACGTCGATGACGACGCGGGCGCGATACCACCCGTCGTCGCCGCGCTCGACCCGTAGGTCGTGGTAAGTCGCGCTCTTGAGCTCGGTGTCGAGGCCCGACGGGGGAAGCGGAGAAAGCCGGAGCTCGGCGCTGACGACGCCGCCGTCCCCGCGGTCGTCGATGTCGATGTCGGCGCCCGCGACGAGGAGCCCCTCGGAGACCGCGAGGAAGATGACCTCGTTTACCCATTGCACGAGACGATCCTCGCGATCGAGGGTGTCGAGGAGCACGCGGGCCCGGCCGCCCCCGCCGGCGTGATCGGTGGCACCCGGCGCGGCCTCGGTCATGAGCGCGACGGTCGCCCGCGCCGCTTCGCAAAGGAGCGCGGGTTCGGTCGGCGCCCACAACTCGATCGCCACGTCACCGGTGTGATCGACGGCGCGATGGCCCGCCTGTGAACTGGGTTCTCCCATGGCTCTCCGCTCGGGGCAGTTTGCACGAGCTCCTCGTGATCATACAGATCGGATGCCCGCGCGCGCGAGCGCGTCGCGGCCGAGCGCGGGCGCCGCAGGGGCTCTGTGCTACGCTGAACGTGTGGATCGAGGCTCGTTTTTGGAGTCGCTGCTCGATGTGATGGAGAACAAGCGGCACTGGGCCTGGGCGGCGTTTACCTCGGGGCGCGTCGCCCTCGATGTGCTTCACATCCACTTCGAGCAAGAGTATGCGACGTACGTGCGCGACTTTCCCCGCATGGTCGGCTGGGCGTACGTGCAGTGCCCGCGCCCCGCCGCGCGGCGAGAGCTCGCGGAGAACCTCTATGAGGAGGAGACCGGGGGCCTGGTGGCCGGTCGCCCTCATCCCGAGCTGTTCCTCGAGTATCCGCGCGGGCTCGGGATGGATTTGTCGCGGTTCGACGACATCGAGCTGTTGCCTGGCGCGGCGGCGTTTCGCGAGCTCCTCGACGAGGTCACGCAGCGGCGGGGCTGGGAAGTGGCGACGGCCGTGACCACGATCTTCTTGGAAGGATCGCCCTACGAGCGCGGCGAGCTCGACGAGCGCGCGGACAAGCGCCCCGAGCCGCCGCTCGAGCAGCACCCCCTGGTCGTCCACTACGGGCTGCCCCTCGAGTCGCTCGCGCTCACGAAGGCGCACAGGCAGGTCGAAGGGGAGCACCGAAGAGCGGCGTGGGACATCGTGCTTCACGAGGTGAGCGCCGCCGCGCGCGAGCCGGTGGTCCGTGCGATGCGCGAGGTCCTGGCCTCCTGGCACGCGTACCGGGACGACGTCGCCAAGGCGTGCGGGCTCAGCCCATAAAGGGAGCGTCTGCTGATTAAGCGGGCGCGCGCCGAGCCGCGCGGAAAACGAGCGGGCCCCCTTTTGCCGCGGCCGCGGGTGCTGTGTAGTGACGTCATGACGGTGACCAGCAGCGCGGTATTCGGGCTCGTGTTCCTCGCCCTGAGCGTCCTCGCCACGCTCACGATGTATCGGTTCTGGGGCTACGACTACGACAAGGAGAGGCGAAAGAGCGCCTGCCCGCGGTGGAAGATGAACATCCACAGGCTGATCGGCCTCGCTTATGTCGTCCTCTACGTGCTGTTCATGATCGAGATGGTGCCGAGGCTTTGGACCTATCAGGTCGAGTTTCCGGCCCGCACGGTGGCTCACATCTGTCTCGGGATCTCGATCGGCGTCATCCTGTTCGTGAAAATCGCGATCCTGAGATGGTTTCGTCACTTCGAGGAGTGGATGCCGGTGCTCGGCACGCTCTTGATGCTGTTTAGCTTCCTTCTCGTTGGGCTCTCGGTGCCGTTCGTGCTCAAGGAGCGCGCGCTCGCCGCGGGCACGCTCGGCGCGGGCGCGTTTTCCGCGGAGAGCCAGGACCGCGTGGCGTCGCTCCTGCCGGAGGCCGGCTTTCCGGACCACGCAGACCTGGGCGAGCTCGCCACCGAGCGGCGCCTGCGGGCCGGCCGCCAGGTCTTGCTCAATCAGTGCGTGTATTGCCACGATCTCAAGACGGCGATCGAGAGCCCCAAGACGCCCGCGGCGTGGCTGCGCACCGTCGAGCGAATGGCTGAAAAACCAACCCTGGGCCCAACGATCAGCGAGCGCGAGCAGCACGACGTCACCGCGTATCTGATCGCGATCACGCCTAATCTGCAGCGCTCGGAGAAGGCGCGGCGCCACGCCACGGACGAGCGAGTGCGCGCCCGCGAGGCCGCCGAGGCCGTGCTCCCGCTTCACGGCCCCGAGCCCGCCGAGGCCGACCCGGCGCCGTCTGCCGACGAGGCCGAGGAGTCCAGCGAGGACGACGAAAAGGACGATGGCGCAGGCGAGAGCGCGACGCCGAGCGAGCCCGATCGCTCGAAACCGTCGACGCCAGAGGCGACTGACCCGGACCGCGATGGCGGGGATGCAGGCGATGAGGCGCCCGGTGCCGGCGAGAGCCGTGAGGTCGATGAGCACGGGGACGGCGAGGCCGAGCGCGCCGAGGATCCGGCCGAGGCCGATCCGGACGATCCGGAGGCGGACGCTGCCTCCGAGCGCGAGGCCCAGGAGCAACGGCTCGCCGAGGCAGAGGCGACGTTCGAGAGCAAGTGCGCGCTGTGCCACGGGTTGGATGAGGTCCACACCGCGCCTCCGGCGAGCCGCTCGGAAGCTCGCGACCTCATCCACCGCATGGTGGACCACGGGATGTCCGCGAGCGAACACGAGCTCACGCTCATCGAGGAGCACCTTGTGCGCTCGTTCGTGCAGGAGTGATCGATCGCGGGGCCGCCGCATCGGGGACGGACGCGGGTGCTGCTCGTCGGGGCGAGCGCCCGTGTTACGTTGTAGCCGTGTTATCCCGGCGACACGGCGAGGAGCGCGCAGGCGGCCATTTGCCGCTCGTGAGATCTTGCGCACACCCCGCATGCATGACGCGAACCCGGTGACGGAGGAGAATGAGGGCATGCCCCTTTACTTCGCGTTTGGCTCTAACATGCACAGGCTGCGCCTCGAGCGGCGCGTCGGGCCCGTGATCGACCACGGCTGGGTCGTTCTGCCCGACTACCGCCACGCGTTCGCCAAGTTGGGCCGAGACGGCAGCGGCAAAGGCAATATCGAGCCTCGCGAGGGCAGCGAGGTGCACGGGGTGCTCTACTGGCTCACCGACGCGCAGCTCGATGCGCTCGGCGACTACGAGGGTGGTTACGAGCGCGTGGAAGTGTTTCCGCGCGCGTCGGGCGGGGTGGTCGCGGCGGTCACGTTCCGGGGGGTCGAATGGCACCCGGGGCTGTGCCCCACGGAAGAATATCTGGAGCACTATCGACAGGGCATGGCGGAGCACGGACTTCCGGAGGCTTACGTGCGGGAGGTGTTCGCGCTCGCCCGCGGCGCATCCGCAGGCGAACCCGAGGTTTCCTGAAGCACGGCACGTGAGATTTGTCGTGGCGCGGCCGCGTTCAGTCGGCGCCGAGCTCCGTCAGGATCGCCTGCGAGCCTTGGCTGATCCGGCGGCTGTCACGGCGCTCGGCCGCTTCGCGGAGCTGCGGGATTGCCGGCTCGCCGATCGCGGTTAGCAAAAATTGGCGAGCGCGGCCTCGGCGCGAGCCCTTGAGCGCTTCGATGAGGTCGGCGATCAACGCCTCGTCGTGCCTGTAGCCCGGGTCGAGGTCCAGCGCGTCGCGGTAATTGTCGAACCCCTGCGACCACCACATTCGGTCGAAGTAAACGCGACCCTTGAGATACGGGATCTCGGCGACATCGGGGTGCTGCTGGCGGAGCTCGCCGAGGAGGCTTAGCGCAGCCCGGCCCTGGCCGGCCCGGACGCGCGCCCGGGCCTCCTCGAGCTCCGGG
>SLNH01000480.1 GCA_007133195.1 Nannocystineae bacterium
TGCAGATCTTTGATGAACTGCCCCGAGCCGTAGGGGGACTCCACCTGGCCGTAAGAGAACTGGTTCGAGGCCGGCAGGATCTGATCTTGAAGGAGCTCGACGCAGGTGACCGTGTCGTCGACGGACCAGTTATCACCGTCGGAGAAATGGAACGGGTAGATATTCCATTGCTCCGCGGGGTACTCGGCCTCGATCACCTTCGCGCAGAGCTTGTAGGCCGACGAGATCATCGTGCCGCCCGACTCTCGCGTGTTGAAAAACGTGTCGCGATCGACCTCCTTGGCCATCGCGTCGTGAATGATGTAACGGCTCTCGATGCCGCTGTACTGCGAGCGCAGCCAGGTGTCGATCCAGAACGATTCGATCCGGACGATCTCCTTTTGCTCGTCCCCCATGGAGCCCGACACGTCCATCATGTAGATGATGACGGCGTTCGACTCCGGAATCGCCTCCGTCTTCCAAGACCGATAGCGCTTGTCCTCACGAATGGGAACGACCAGCGGATCGGAGAAATCGTAGGTGCCGCTCGCGAGCTGCCGCTTGATCGCCTCTTTGAACGTGCGGCGGAAGTGACGCAGCGACTCGGGGCCGGTGGACCGAATGCCCGTGTAGCGGTCCTTGTAGGAGATGATCCGCTCGCTGCCCTTGGGCTCGATGTTCGGCAGGGCGAGCTCCTCGCCGAGGATTTCGGCCAGCTCGTCCAGCGTGACATCGACCTCGGCCATGTGGTCGCCCGGGCGGTCGCCCGCTTCGCCGGCACCGGGCTGAGCTTCGCCTTGCCCCAGACTGTCCCCCACATCCCCGTCCCCCTGGCCGACGCCGCCCTGCTGCTTGTCGCCGTGCTTGAATCGGGGAATGTCGACTTGAGGGATGGGGATCGACACCGAGTCTTTCCCCTTGCGGGCGATCATCTCGCCGTGGCTGATGTACTTGCGCAGGTTCTGCTTGATCTTCCCGCGAATGATCTCGCGGAACCGGCGGTGATCGAGGTCGATCTTCTGACTCATATCCGAATACGCCCTGCCCGGGCCGCGACCGCCGCCGACCACGAACGCGTCCTCGTGAGCGAAGTGGCGGCCGTCGCGGCGTTGAGGATGTGTTCGTCCTCGAGCATTCTCACCGAGCCGGCTGGCTTGGAGGCCGGGGGGCGCTAGAGGACGACGTCGCTGATCTCACCGTGCTCATTCATGAAGCAAAGGCGACCGCCCTGGCGCTTGGAGCGAAGGCTCATATCGAGGAGCCCCAGCGCGCGTGATACCACGCCGGACGGATCGTCGCTCCCCATTTCCGCGCACAGTCGGGCGAGGAGCTGGGCCGCCGTGTTGTTGAGCTCGATTTGTACCGAACCGACACCTTGAGGATCCATACGCGCTCGTCCGACCTATTCCTTGACGTCGCCGCGGGCGAAGATCGACGCCACGAAGTTCAAGACATCCGTCGCGCAAATCTCGCAATACCCGTTGTTCCGGATCATCCGGTTTTTCACGACGTCAATCTTTTCCTGCGTGTCGCGGTCCACGACCGTGGAGACGAGTGAGGTGAGCTTGATCGAGTCTTTTTGATCCTCGAAGAGCTTGTGCTCGAGCGCCTTGTGGAGCCGCTCGTTCGTCCGATAGTGGAACTGCTCGCCCTCTACCGCGAGCGCACCGATGTAGTTCATGATCTCCCGCCTAAAGTCGTCTTTGCGACTCTCCGGGATGTCGATCTTCTCCTCGATCGACCGCATCATTCGCTCATCCGGCTCTTCGTCCTGCCCGGTGTAGGGGTTTTTGACCTTTTCCTTCTGCGTGTACGCCTTCACGTTGTCGATGTAGTTGGCGCACAGCTTGTTGATGGCCTCCTCGTCGGCCGAGATCGCGCGCTGGACCTCGTTCTTCACGAGATCCTCGTACTCCTGTTTGACCACGCTCATCAGGTCGGCGTAGCGCTGCCGCTCGTCGTCGCTCGAGATCAGCGAGTGGTGCCGGAGCCCGCTCTCCAGCTCGTTCAAGACCATGAACGGATTGACGCACCCCTCGCCGCGGTCGGAGACGAGGGCGTTCGAGATCTTATCCTGAATGTAGCGCGGCGAAATGCCATCGAGGCCCTCGCGCATCGCCTCCTTGCGGAGCTCCTTGATGTTGTCTTGCGTGAAACCGGGGAGGGTCTTGCCGTCGTAGAGCTTCGCCTTCTGGAGGACCGAAAGGTTTTGCTTCTTGGGCTCCTCGAGCCGGGTGAGGACGCCCCACAGCGCCGCGACGTAGAGCGTGTGCGGCGCGATGTGCTTACCCACCCGCTCCTGCCGGTAGTCCTTGGTGTAGATCCGCTCTTCCTCGGACACGCGGGTGATGTAGGGGATATCGACCTTCACCGTGCGATCCCGCAGCGCTTCCATGAACTCGTTGTTCAGGAGCTTTTTGTACTCGGCCTCGTTGGTGTGGCCGATGATCACCTCGTCGATGTCCGTTTGCGCGAACTTCTTCGGCTTGATCTTGTGCTCCTGGGTCGCGCCCAAGAGGTCGTACAGGAACGCGACGTCGAGCTTCAGAATCTCGACGAACTCGATGATGCCACGGTTGGCGATGTTGAACTCGCCGTCGAAGTTGAACGCCCGCGGATCCGAGTCGGAGCCGAACTCGGCGATCTTCCGGTAGTTGATGTCACCGGTGAGCTCCGTGGAGTCTTGGTTCTTCTCGTCCTTGGGCTGGAAGGTACCGATCCCGATTCGATCCTCCTCGCTCAGGATGAGTCGCTTGACCCGGACGTGCTCCATCACCTTGCCGAAGTCGCCCCGGTAGTGCTCCATGAGCTCGCGGAAGATCCATCGACACGCCGGGTTGACGTCGCCCTCGATATGGATCTTGAAGTCGTCGTTGCCCAGGCCGAGGTCCGCGATGACCTTGTCGCGCCACTCGCGGGGAACCAGTCGGAGCGGCTCGTCGTGCATCGGGCACGGGAACTGCTCCCGGCCGCCGGCCAGCTTCGAGAGCTCGCCCGGCAGGTGCCAGTAGTAGGTGTAAAGCGCCCCCTCTGGCGTCCTCGAGTACTGCTCGAGCCCCTTTTTCAGCCTCCGGACGATGGTCGACTTGGAGGACCCGACCGGGCCGTGCAAGAGGATCACACGACGTTCGGTGCCGTATCCCTGAGCGGCGCTCTTGAACGCGTTCATGAGCCGCATCAGCGGAACGTCCAACCCGTAGACGGCGTCAGTCTCCGCGTCCCCGTCGTCCATGAAAAAGTTGTATCGAACCAACTTCTTCTTGTTGTCGATGTACTCCTCTTGGCCGTGCGAAAGCACCATGTCGTAGACCCGTTGGAACGCGTTGCGGGTCACGCGTGGAATGCGGCGCACGAGCTCGAGGTACTCTTCGAACGAACCCTCCCAGTGGAGGTCTTCGTACTCTTTGTAGTCCTGTAGAGCGGCGATCTTGCCGACCAGGCTCATGTGGTTCTCCCTGTTTGGGTCTTGAGCGGGGCGGGCGCCCCTGCCCGTCGCGCTGTGTCGACGGTAGCACGGCCGCCAGGGGGGCCAAAGGATGCGCCGGCGAGCGGCGAAGTTTCACGCGCGTTCCCCGCCGAGATCGACGCCGGACCGCCCGGTGCGTCAGCGCGACGGGGTCACCGCTGATAGCGATCGACGGCGCGCGCGTGCTCGGCGTAGGTGCGGGAGAACACATGCGTGCCATCGTTTCGAGACACGAAGTAAAGATAATCCGAGCCGTCCGGTGACACGGTCGCTTCGAGCGCGGTTCGACCCGGCAAGGCGATCGGGCTCGGCGGCAACCCCTCGTGTTGATACGTGTTGTAGGGATTGTCCGCATCGTCTAGCTGCGCGCGGCGGAGGCGATCCGTGGGCTCCCAGCCGCGACACCCCGCGGGCTCGCCGCCCAGGGGCACCATGCATCCGTAGCGGATCGTGGGATCGGTCTGCAAAAGGCGCGGCCGGAATCGAGAGGACGTGAGCCGGTTGATGAAGACCTGCGCGATCCGCGGGCTCTCATCGGCCTTCCGCGCCTCCTTTTCCACGATCGACGCCATCACGATGAACTCGCGCTCGGTCCAATCGAGCTCCTCTCGCAGCCGCTGGTAGGACGCCGCGTGCGCCTCGCGAACGTCGTTCCACACCTCGCGATGACGTATGATCATGCGCCGGAGCACATCCTGGGGCGGTGTGGGCGCGCGAAAGTCATAGGTATCCGGAAACAGGAAGCCCTCAGCGCTGGGGCCCTGGATTCCTTGGTCCCGCAAAAACGACTCGTCGAACGCCAGCGACTCGAGTTCGGCCCGGGACGCGATCCCCCGCTCGTCGATGAGCTCGAATGCCTCGAGCATGTGGTAGCCCTCCGGGATCGTGACGGCGATGGTCTCGTCCGGGGCTCCTTCGATGAGGACATCGACGACCTCGCGCGGACGCATGTCGTCGTGCAGGGTGTACGTCCCGCTCCGTATTTGATTCGCCACCCCGCGGCGATGCGCGTAGATGCGAAACAGGCGCGGATGATCGATGACGCCCCGGTCGTGGAGGCGCCCTGCCACCTGCGCGAACGACTCCCCGGGCGCCACACTCACCTCCACGAGCCTCCCATCGCCGGTTCGGGGCCGCTCCGGGTAGCCGAGCGCCCAATACGTGCCGGCGGCGCCGCCCATCAGGAGGGCCGCGACCAGCGCCACCGCGATCTTTCGCCCTGCGCGTCTCACTCGTCGTCTGAGCGTACTTCGACGGGGCGCCGGGCGTCGAGCCACCCTTGAAGGATGTAGGCGGCGGCCTGCTGATCCACCACCTGCTTGCGCTTCTTCGCCGACACGCCACCTTTGCGCAGGGCGCGCTCCGCACCGACCGTGGAAAATCGTTCATCCCACATTTCGATGGGCGGCGCCTCGCCGAGCTCTTCCCTGAGCGCCTCGACGAAGCGCAAAACCCGCTTTGCCCTGCGCCCCTGGCGGCCCGACAGCTCAAGCGGAAGTCCGACCACCACCACATCCGCACCCCGGCTCCGCGCGAGCTCCGCCACCTGGCCGGCGTCGGCGCGCTCACCGCGCCGAGCGACGGTACTCAAAGGATGCGCGGCGAGGCCGAGCTCGTCCGAGACGGCCACGCCGATCGTCTTCATGCCGACGTCCAAGGCGAGCGCGCGCACCCTCGGGATTTTATCGGAACGTGTGCCGCTGGGCACGAAAGCCGGCCGCGCCCAGCCCGTCGGCCTACAGAACCCGGCTCCAAGGCTTCGGTATAGCCCTACGCGGGCTTATACTGCGCGCGCGTGAGCGGCGCCGTCCAGAATGGCTCGGTGCGGATGAGCCCGGAGCCATCCGCCCCGGCGGAGGGGATCTTTGCGATCCCGAATCTCCTCACCCTCGTGCGGCTGCCGCTGGCCGCCGTGGTTTGGATCGACCCCGCGTCGATGCCCTTCATGCTGTCGATCATCGCCGTCGCGGCGCTCACCGACGTGCTCGACGGGTGGTTTGCCCGCACGATGCGCCGGCGGCGCGCGCGCCTCGCGGGACGCGAGCCGGGGACGGGAACGAGCCCGGTCGGCGCGTGGCTCGATCCGCTGTGCGACAAGGCCTTCGTCCTGTCCGTGGTGCTCGCCGTCTCCGTCGCCCTGTCGCCGCCGCTCTCCCTGGTCCTCCTCATCGCCGCGCGCGACATCGTGATGATTCCGCTGGTCCTCGCGTACCGGCTGTCGGCGTCGCTCCGGGACCTCGACGTCGATCTCAGCGCGGGCCCGTTCGGCAAGCTCGCCACCGTGTGTCAATTCGCGGCCATCATCGCTCTGCTCGCGGTGCCCGAGTGGAAGTGGCACTTCGCCTGGCTCGCCGCCGCGACGGGGATCGCCGCGATCGCGTCCTATTTCTTGCGCGCCCTGCGCGCGTTCCGCGGGCGCCACGCCCCCGCCGGCGACCGCGCCACGCAGGGCTAGTAGCGCCTATCTCAAAAATCGGACCGGAACGTCCGCCGCGCCTTTGGCTCGCATCGAGGGCCTCGTCACGCAAGCGGCCTCGTCACGTGGGCGAGCGGGCGGCGCGGCGTAGGCCACGGCTTGTGCGGCGCGTAGCCGAAGCCGACAACGATTTGCGGCGCGCCCTCCTCCACGGCGATGGCAGCAAGCTCCGACCGCCACGCAGGGAGCTGGACGGGCGTGTTTAGGTACGACGCGGACACGCCCTCGTCGGCCGCGGCAAGGAGAATCCGCTCGAGCGCTTGGCCGGCGCGGAGCCAGTGCGCCCGGGTGTCGCGATCGGTCGCGAGCACGACCACGAGCGGCGCGCTGTGCGCGACCGCGCGATCTCGGCTCGCCTGCGCGCCCCCCAGGTCGAACGTGCGCACCACCCAAGGAGCGAGGCGGCCGCGCAGTGGACCGAGGCCGAGCGACTGCGGCGGAATTCCGTCCAGCCGCGCGGAGCCGCGCATCCACGCGGCGAGCTCGGCGCGAAATCGCCGGTTTTGGAATTGCTCTCGCGTCGCGCCATCTACGACCTCCGCGAGCTGTTTTCGCGCTGCTTCGCCTTGCAGGGGAACGAGCCGGGCTCCCTCGCGCTCGGCGGCGGTCATGAGGCGGCGAAGGAGCGCGTCGGGCACGTTGCGCCGCTTGAACGGAACTCGCGTGGTCCGGCGGTGGGGCAGCGCCTCGAACAGGCGCACATCCTCGGTGCTCGCTGAAATGCTGGCTCCGCAGCCGGCCCAAGCGAGCAGATCGGGCTCCTCGGGATCGGGGAGCAGCGTGATCGCACTCTCCCGGCCGAACCGATGGCACGCCACTCGAAAGTTCATGAGCGCCGCGCCGCAGCTGATCACGAGCTCTCGTCCGTCGGGATCGGAAACGCGTAGCTGCCGCGCGCGGTCGGCGAACAGCTCGACGTGGTCCCAGCCCACCGAGAACTGCCAGGGCTGCGTGTTGTGAGAGCTCGGCGCGAGCGTCGCAAACCGCACGAGTCGCTCGATCCACGCTCGCGAAGGTTCTTCGAAAAACCTTGGCTCAGCAGACTCATCGCCCGTGGGGCGAGAACTCGTCGTGTCAGGCTCCGACATGTCGCCAGATCGGATGCAACGAGTGCGCCAGGGTATGCGCGCGCTCGCCGCATTGGCCAAAAACCTGCGACTCACGGCATCCCCTGCGCGCTGGTGTTCCCATATCCCCCACCGTTCGGGGCGGTGGTGGGAAACCGCGGCGAACGCCTAACGCTCTGGCGGACGTTCTAACCCGCGCGACACAGCTCGGCGGCCGGTCCGCGCCTACTCGAGCTCGCGGAACGCCTTGGTGATTTGGTGAATTCGACGACCTTCCGGGTCGACTTCATGGCGATCGGCGACGATGAGGAGGAGCTCGTCGTTACTGAGCGCAGCGCCAGTCGCCTCCCCGACGAGCTCGAGCCCTCGTTCCTCGGCGGCCTCTGCGGCGTCTGCGTCGCCGTAGGCGCACAACACGACGGGGAGTTCATCGACGCGGCCGGCGTGACACTCGGCGGCGTCGAGATCCACGTCGACGGCGGCCTCATCATCCTCCTCGAACCTTCGAAACTCGGACGGCTCGAGCTCGGCGTCTCGCCACGTCGCGATCACCTCGCCCATGGGCCCGTCGATGTCACCGACTCCATCGGCCCCGGTTTCGGCCCCGGTTGATGACCCGCCGTCACGGCTGTCTTCGCAACCCGAGGCGAGCGCGAAAACGCACGCGAGCGCCCACGCGGTGGCCGCGATTCGCCCGCGCGGCCCGCGGGCGCCAGTTCCGTTGCGCCTCGTCATGGAAAGACCCGGATCTGCGTGCGGTCGCGGTGCTTCTTGCCCTTGCCCTTACCCCAATGCTTGCCCTTGCCCTTGCCCTTGCCCCAGTGCTTACCCTTGCCGCGATGGCCCGGCGGCACCCAACCCTTACCCTTGCCGCGATGACCGGGCGGCCGCGTATCCCGCGACGTCCCGATCCCGATCGACCCCTCGAACCGGAAAAACGGCCTCGGCACATCGACGTGGATGCCCCCGCTCGCGCCGGCGCGCGCCCGCCCTCTCGCGTGCGGCGGAGGTCCGCCACTGGTCACGAGCACATCCACATAGCCCGACGGCGGCTCGACCTCGACCACCGGGCGTCTGTATTCGAGGGGCTCGTAAACCGCGTTGACGCGCGCGTAGCGATCGCGCCGCGCTCGAAACCGAGGGGAGTAATCGCCAACGTACCAGTGGACGCCGCCTCTCACCTCGAAGTCGGCGACCACCGGCTCGTACGTGTGATAGTGCGGGCCCTTGATATAGCAATAGGTCCGGTGGCGCGGCGCGGGCTCCGCGACGTGGACCTCGACGTGCGCATCCATGGCCACTGGGTGAGCGCCGTGATAGGCATGGCGCGGGCCCTCGTAGCCGAACGGCGTCGGATCACCGACGAAATGGTGCCAGCCGTCGTAGTCGTGGTAGAGCACCTCCGCCCGCTGCGGGGCGTAAACGTGCACGTGGGGCGCCTGGATGTGACAGAAGTCCCCCTCCCCGCTCTCGGGGATCGGGTGGGGACCGGCATACCGGTGGTGGTGGGCCGAAGCGATGCTCGGCGCAGCGAGACCGACGAGCACAAACGAAGCGAGCGCGACGATTACCGACGCTTTCATGGAGCTTTCCCTCCGCGTGACGCGAAAGTGGTGAATGCGGCGCGGTCTAGTTTACGGCAACGCGCATCGGCAATTCAAAAGGCATATCGTCCGCAAGCCAGCTCACAGGCCTCCCACCTGCGGCGCGGACCTGCCACCCCAGCGCCTTGACGGCGTCCTTCGAGGCGGTGTCAGCTCGCGGCCAGGGAACTCTTATGCGCTATTTAATGATCATGGTGATGGCATTGTCCTTCTCGGTCGCCGGCGTCGCCGGCTGCGCGGTCCTCGTCGGCAGCGAAAGCAGCCCCCAGCGCGCCGAAGAGTGCCACCCCAGCGAGTACTGGGACGGGGAAGAGTGCGTCCACAAGGGGAAAGGCAAGGGCAAGAGCAAGGGCAAGGGCAAGGGCAAGGGCAAGGGCAAAGGGAAGGGCCGGTAAGCGCGATCGCTGGCGGTCACGCCGCCGTCACGGCGGCGCGGCCAACCCGCGGACGAGGCGCCGGCACAGCGTTTCGGCGGGCGCGTAGCGCTGGCAGGCGCTCAGGATCTCCGCGCGCAGGGCGGTCACGGCGTCTTCGTCGTCTGGCAGGCCGCTCAGGTGGTCGGCCAGGGGATCGACCGCGGCTGCGATTTCCTTTTCGTTTTTCAAGCCGGTGTCCCGGTACAGGTCCCGGGGTGCCCGGTATCCGATGACGGGCTTGGCGTCCCGATTTCGAGGCCCGTTCCCCGCGAACTCCCGGATCGCCTCGGGCCCCATGCGAAACCGGCCGAGGATGTCGCCCACGGACGCGGCGTCTACCCGCGGGTCGGCCAAGTCCGCGCGCACCGTCGGCCGCTCGAGCAGCGAATCGATCCGCTCGACGTCGAGCGCCACGGGCTCGTGCGATCCCAAGAGCACGAGATCGCTCTGCGGGAGCGCGGAGAACAAGTACACGTGGGGAAACACGTCGGAAAACGTGCGCAGAAGCACGCGGACGTTTTCCGGCGACATGCTGTATAGCTGGATCCACTGGGCGAACACGCCGCCCGGCCGAAGTGCCCGCGCGCCGAGCTCGTAGTATTCGCGCGTAAACAGATCGACCGCGCCGCCGAACCAGGGGTTCGAGGGTTGTGAGAGCACGACGTCGAACGCGCCCGGGTGGAGCCTCTGAAACAGCCGGCCGTCTGCGGTGTGCATCGAGACCTCCTCGCGCTCGTGAACGCCGCGGTTATCGCCCGCGAACAGGCGCGCCGCGTCGATGACCGCCGGTTCGATCTCCGCGATGGCGACCTCGTCCACGTCGTATGCCGTCACCGAACCCGCGGTCACCCCCGTCCCCATCCCCATGACCGCCACGCGACGCGGATCGGAATGGGCCATGAGAGCCAAGTGCGCCAAAAGCCGCTGGGTCGTCATGTCGAAGCCCGTCGACCCCTCGATCTTGCCGCTTATGTACAAGTACTTGGGCTCGGTGGCGACGGTCTCGTCGCGCGTGACGGTCACGGTCGCGGTGCGGCCGTCCCGGTAGAAGAGCAGCGGCTCCCTGGCCTCGATCTCCTCGGCGAGATCGCGGCCAGAGAGATCTCGGTAGTAGTCGGCGTAGTGGTACATCCCGCTCGTCATCAGCGAGCCGTTCCACGCAGGCGTGGCGAGCACGAGCGCCGCCAGGGTCGCGATCGCGACGCCCGCGAGGATCGCGCGCGGCCGGCGGGGCATCCACGCGACGGACGCCACCGCGGCGACGCACAGCAACACGACCGCGACGTCGATCGAGGTCTGCACCCCCAATAGCGGCACCATCGCGAAGCCTGCGAACAGCGCGCCGGCGATCGAGCCCACCGTGTCCCAGGCGTACGTCGCGCCCGCGCGCCGGCTCGCGTGCCCGTCCTCGTGGATGACAGCCCGGATCGCCGCGGGCAGGATCGCGCCCAACACGATCGTGGCTGGGAGCATGACCAGGCTCGCGAGCGCGAGCTGGCTGAAAAACAGGATGTGAAAGCGCTCGCCGAGCTCCCAGCGAAAGTAGAGGCTACGAAACGCCTCTGGGAGCAGCCCGAAGCAATACGCCGACAGCGCCACGGCGGCCGCGGCGAGGAGCGCGAGGACGAACACGTGATACCGCGCCGCCTCCGGCCGCCGGCTCGCGCCGAGCGCCATGGCCAAGGCGCCGAGGCCGAGGCCTCCCACGAAGGTGCCGATCGCGATCGTGGCCACGTAGAGCGACGGCCCGAGCACGAGCTCGAGGACTCGGGTCCAAACCACCTGGCAGATCGTCGCGGCGCACGCGCTCGCCGTCACCGCGGCGAGGATCCACCGCCGCGCCCCCGCCGTGCGCAGGCGCCGCCGGTGGTCGTCGCTAGGCGCGGGCACCTCCGCGGGCGCCTCGTCCCGGTCGCCCGCTCCGGGCGTCCGCGCGTCGCGATCCCAGGTTCGGCTTAGCGCGAGCATACAAACGCCGAGGGCGACGTTTGCCGCGCCGGCCCACAAAAGCGCGCCCACGAGCCCCGCAGCGGGCAACAGGCCGAGGCCGGCGCCGAACGCGCCAGCGAACGCGCCGAGGGTGTTGATCCCGTACAAAAATCCGGCCCCACGCCCGCCCTCGCCGACCCGCCTTACGTAAAACCGCGCGAGCACCGGCAGCGTGGCGCCCATGAGGATCGTGGGAGGGAGCAGCACGAGCGCCGCCGTCGCGACCCGCAAAACCGGCATCAGGCTCAGTGCCAAACCGGCGTCGCCGGCCGCGCGGCTGACCGCGGGGAGCACGATGGTGAGCAGGAGCGGGGACACTAGCGCGTAGCCGGCGATGCCGATCTCCAGCAGGCCGTAGACCCGGAGCGGCCGCACGAGCTCGTCGCCTCGGCGCCCGGCCAGGTGGGCGCCGAGGCCGAGTCCCCCCAGGAAGATCGCGACCACCGTGGCGACGGCGGGCACGGTGGCGCCGAGCTCGAGGGTGAGCCCTCGCACCCACGCGAGCTGATAGGTGAGCGCCAGCGCTCCAGAGAAAAAGAAGGCGCCGAACAAGATGGCCGCGTCGCGCGCCTTCGGCCGATATCCTGGCCTTGGCAGCGGGACGTGGGCCTTACCGGAATCGCGCGGCATCATCCCCGTGGTCATGAGGGCTCATCGTCCATGCCCGGCATGGTAGCTCAGCCGCCGGCGCCAGATCCTGGGCCGGCCCGCGCCTCGGCGGCGTTTTTCCCGCCGCGGCCGTCGCCGGGGGCCTGGTCGGCTCGGCGGTTGACGAAGCCGAGCGCGATGCCGACCAGCACCACGCCCCCGCCCAGGACGGCCGTCGCCGGCGGGACCTCGCCGACGAGCGTGAACGCGAGCAGCGACGCCCCGAGGGGCTCGCCGAGGATCGCCAGGGTCACGAGGTGTGCGGGGGCGCGCCGGACGGCGGCGTTAAGCAGCGTGTGCCCCACGATGGTGGGCACGATCGCCGCGGCGACCATGGCCGCGTAGATCTCGGCCGAAAACCCGGCCATCTCGGCACCGGTGGCGAAGGCGGCCGCGGCGAGGGGGATCGACGCGAGCAGGTGAACGAGCGCGAGGTAGGGAAGCAGCGGGATCGACACGCGCAGGCTCCGGCCCACGACGAGGTACGCGGCCACGGCCGCGGCCCCGGCGAGCGCGAGCAGATCGCCCCTAAGGGCCCCGCCCTCGCCGGCGTCGCCCGCCGCGATGACGACACAACCCGCGGCCGCCACGGCGATGCCCCGCCACTCGCGCCGCGTGACCCGATCGCGCAAAAACACCGCGCCGAGCAGCGCGGCGAATACCGGCTGGGTGGCGACGAGCGCGACGGACGACGCGGTCGAGGTCATGTGCAGCGAGGTGATCCAGGCACCGAAGTGGGCGGCCAAGCACGCGCTGGCGAGCGCCACCCGGGCCGCATCGCGAGCGGACATGGCGAGGCTCCGCACGAGCGCCCGCGGGCAGGCCAACGCGAGCAGCGCGCCGGCGACGCCCACGCGGATCAGCGCCACGGTGAGCGCCGGCGCGGGCTCGGCGAGTCGCACGAGCGGTGCCGCCGTCGAGATGGCCGCCACCGCCAGGGCGAGCGCGAGGTAGGTGCTGCGCGGCATCGGGAGCCGCCGAGCGTAACCGCTGTCGGCGCGCCAGCACAGCCGCGCCCATCGCCTGCGACCGCCCGACGTCGCGCTCTTTGGGCGGGCTCGAAACTCCGCGCGTGCGCCCACCGCGCGGCACGCGAGGCGGGACCGACCGCCGCTCGGCAGCGCGCTGGGGCGGGATGAGCCGGCCCCGGGCTACCGGCCGACCCGGGCGCGTTGACGGGGGTTTGCGTAGCTGGCTACGTTGGCGAGCGAAAACGTGCTGGATCTTCGCGCCACCGTGCGCGCGGCCGCGCCCCTGGCGATGCCGCTCGCATACCTCGCGTTCACCCTCCTCGTGTTTTGGTACAAATGGACGCCGATCGAGGGGGCGCAGCTCACGTGGCGCTGGGACCCAGTCCACCAGTACTGGGGCGACCTGCTGTTTCAGCAAAAGGAGCTGTCGAGCGGTCACCTCCCGCTTTGGAACCCCTACGACCGCGGCGGCTATCCGCTATACGGAGACCCGCAGCCGGGCCTGCTGTATCCGCTGAATTGGCCGATCCTCGCCATCGGCGCGCTCACCGGCGGCCTCGGCTACGAGCTCGTCGAAGCCAAAGTCATCGCTCACTGGATGCTCGGCACGGTAGGGATGCACCTGCTCCTTCGGCGCCGCGGCGTGCCCGAGCCCGCTTGTTACATCGGCGCGCTCGTGTTCGCGTTCTCCGCGCCCGCGATCCGCTACGGCGGCAGCGCGCTCAACTGGAGCTTCATGTGGCTCCCCATCGTGCTGCTCGCCGTGGAGGCGCTGTCGGATCGAGTCACCTACCGCCGCGCCGCGCTCCTCGGCACCTCGGTGGCGATGACGCTCCTCGCCGGCGCACCGGCGGTGTTCTTCTATGTCCTGCTCGTCGCGATCCCCTACGGCGTCGTCGTCATGTGGGGCCGCATACGCGCCTCGCTGCTGCCCCTCCTCGCCGCCGCCGGCGTCGCGCTGCTTTGGGTGCTCCCCCTCGTTCTGTCCAACCTCGAGCTCTTACCCCACTCGGTGCGCGAGGAGCGCGACCTTTCGTTCATCGCCTCATCGGTCTTCGAGCCGGCTCATTTTTTGAACGTATTCGTGCCGAACATCGGCGGCGAGAACATCTTTTACGGCCTCTTGCCGCTCGCGGCGTTCGGCGCCCTCGTCGCGGTCCGCCACGATCGTCGCGGTATCGCGCTCGCGTTCGTCGGCGGGGCCGGCGCGCTCCTCGCGCTCGGCGAGCACTCGACGTATTTGCAGGCGATGGCGTCTGCGCTGGAGCCGTTTTCGATGTTCCGGCGGGCGCACCGCTACCTGTATGTGCTGAGCGCCGCGGTGGCCTTGGGCGCCGGGCTCGGCGTCGGCTATCTCCTCACCCTCGACGACGAGGCCCGAAGGCGCGCGCTCGCCAGACGCTTCCTCCAGCTCGGCGCCGGGGTCACGGGTGTGCTCGGGATGGGCACGGTGGTGTCCGTGGCGGCGGGCGAGCACGGCGAGTGGGCCCGGGGCGGGCTCGCCTGGGGCATGGCCTCTGCGGCGGTGGCCACCGTGCTTCTCCGCGGGCTCGTCGCCGCCGACGGGCGGCGGCGAACGGGCTACGCGTGGGCGGCGGTGGTGGTCGTCGCGCTCGATCTGTGGGGCGCAAACGTCGAGATGCGGCAGCAACGGCTCGGTCCCAAGCCGAATCCTCGCCACGACCACCTCGTGACCGAACAGTTTCGAGGCGTGGAGGAAGGCGCATACCGCATCTACGACCGCGGCCACATCCGCTATCGGCCGGGGGTCCGGCTCGGCATCCGCGACTTCGGCGGCTACGAGGAAGATCCGCTCGCCCTGTCCCGCTATGCAGACTACCGGCTACGCGCGCTCGAAAACCCGATCCTCCTCGCCCACGCCAACGTCCGCTACTACATCCGCGGCGACCGCAGGCCGCGGCTCACCCGCGACCTCGAGGTCGTCCAGCGGACGGGCGACAACGTGTACGAGATCGAGAGCGCGGCGCCGGCGGTGTACTACGTGCCCGCGCCCGAGCTGGCCAGCGACGCGACCGAAGCCCTGGACGCGCTCACCTCGCTCGCGCCGGGCGAGGAGGCTGTGATCGAGGATTCGGCTGGGGTGATCCCTGCCGGTCCCGAGGACGCGCCCGCCGCGCAGGGCGCGATCACGCGCCTCGAGCCGAATCGTCTCACGGCCGAGATTTCGACCCCCGGCCCCGGCCTCGTCGTGGTGGCGGAGGCCTATTACCCGGCCTTCTCGGCGACGGTGGACGGCGAGCCCGTGGACATCGTGCCGGCGAACGCGATGTTTCGCGGGGTGCCGGTCTCGAGCGGCGGTCGCCACGTGATCGAAATGGAGCTTTCGCCCACGCGGTTTTGGGCCAGCCTGCCCGCCTACGCGGCCGCGTTCCTCCTGCTGTCGGTCATCGCGGGCTCCGCGCTGTGGCGCCGCGTGGCCGGGCGAGCGCGGGCGGGCGCGGGCTAGGGCCCCGAGCGGCCTCGCCGGGCGTAGGCACAGGGAACGATCCGCGACCACGACGGGGCGCGAGTACACCTGTATACTGCCGGCGCATGCCGGCGACCCCCACCGCCTTGCCACTCTCGGTCGTCATCCCCGCGTTTAACGAGGAGGCGCGGCTCGAACCGACGCTGCGCGAGATCATCGCCTACCTCGGCGCCGAAAAATCGGACTTCGAGGTCATCGTCGTGGACGACGGGTCGCGCGACGGCACCGCCGCGGTGGCGCGCCGCGTGGCCGACGGCCAGCCGCGGGTCCGCGTCGTCGAGCTCGGCGAAAACGCGGGCAAGGGGGCCGCCGTGCGCGCCGGTATGCTCGCCGCCTCTGGCGCTTCGATCCTGTTTTCCGACGCAGACCTGGCCACGCCGATCCGAGAGCTCGCCAAGCTCGAGGCGGCGCTCGCCGCCGGCGCAGACATCGCCATCGCCTCGCGCGCGGCCGAGGGAGCGGACATCCGCGTGCGCCAGCACCCGCTCCGCGAGCTCATGGGCAGGAGCTTCAACCTCATGGTGAGGCTGTCGGGGTTGGAGGGCCTGCGTGATACCCAGTGCGGCTTCAAGCTGTTTACCCGGCGCGCGGCCAAGGACCTGTTCGGGCAATCGACGGTGGACGGCTTCGCCTTCGACGTGGAGATCCTGGTCCTCGCCCGGGGGCGATACAAGATCGCCGAGGTCCCCGTCGTGTGGCGGCACATCGAAGAGTCGAAGGTCTCCCCGGGCTCGGACGCGGCGCGCATGTTCTACGACGTGCTCCGGATTCGGTTGCAGCACGCTCGAAAGCGCCTGTTTTCGGAACGATAGGCTCCGCCAGTCGCGGCCGGCCGGCCTGTGATCGCGTTTCAGGCCACCGGTCTTTCCGTGCCTGGCGAAACCTCGCGAAGCGGCGCCGCCTTGCCCCACGTCGCGCGCCCTACCAAGGGATGGTATTTTATTGCGCTGGCCCGGCTGGGCCCGTATTTGTATAGGCCCCCATGACATCGGAGACGACGAAGGGTACCGCGCGCTACGCGCGTTTGGCGCTGGGGACGCTCGTGCTCGCGTCCGCCTCCGGCTGCGTCTTCGATGAGGAGAGCAGCCTGCATCGGGATAGCGCGCTCGAGGTCGAGGTCGTGTCCGGAACGCCGACGTGCGAAGACCTCGGCTATCCGTCGAGCGCCACCGTCGAATTCGACCCCGCCACGAGCGGGACCCAAGCGGCCGCAAGCGGGCGCGCCGTCACCCTCGAGGCCGACGGGCTGGCCTTCGACTTCAGCGCCTCGCCAGGCGTGGACGCGGTCGTCGCACAGGTCGGCTCCACCTCGAAGATCTACCGCTATACGCCCCAAACGGCCGGTGATGTGGGGCTCTCGGCGCCGCTCCCCGACAGCCGGGCCGGCGCAGCGCGTGCGCCCGACCGGATCCAGTTCTGCTCCACCCAAAGCGGCTGCACGCAAACCCGGCACTACTGGAAATCGCACTCGGCCTACGGCCCGGCGTCGTACGACGACACCTGGGCGCACCTCCCGCAAGGCGCGGACACCCCGTTTTTCCACAGTGAAAAGAGCTACTACGAGGTGCTCTGGACGCGCGGCGTCGACGAACCATACTACGAGCTCGCACACGCCTACATCGCCGCGGAGCTCAGCGAGCTCGCCGGCGCCGATGCCCAGGCCGTGGCCGCCGAGTTGGAAGACGCCGCGGCGATCTTTGCCGCGCTTAGCCCCGAAGACGTCGCTCGGCAGTCTCCAAAGACCGAGGTTCGCCAAGAGATGGACGAGCTCACCGCCATCCTGAGCGATTTTTCGCGAGGCGCCCTCGGGCCCGGGTCGTGCGCCGGCGACACCTCCGCCGGCGGGTAGCGGCCGCGGGACCCGCGCGCGGTTAGGCGGGGGGAGGTGAGCGCGTTTTTCCGGGGCTTGCGCCGCACCCCTCGCGGCACCGGGGGGGGCCGTGGTATAGCCTACGCCCGTTTCGGACGAACGCCCGATCCCCCTTTAGGAGCAAAGAATCGCTGATGCTTGAGACCCTGGCCAAGGGGTTCCGGACCGCCCGCGAAAAGCTCTCCGGAGTCGCCGAGCTCACCGACGACGTCATCGATGAGGCGCTCCGCGACGTCCGGATGAGCCTCCTCGAGGCCGACGTCGAGTTCAAAGTCACCAAGCGCTTCCTCGATCGCGTCCGGGAGCAGGCCAAGGGCGAACAGGTTCGCCTCAAGGCCAAGTCGAAGGAGTACGGCACGAAATCGATTACGCCTCAGCAGGCGTTCATTTCGATCTGCCAGGACGAGCTCACCAAGATGATGGGGCCGGTGGACACCGAGCTCCAATGGGCCAAGAAGGGGCCGACCGGCGTCATGGTCGTCGGCCTGCAGGGCTCGGGGAAGACGACCACGGTCGGCAAGGTGGCGCGCTACCTCGAAGAGCAGCACCAAAAGAAGCCGCTTTTGGTCGCCGCGGACATCTACCGCCCCGCCGCCGTGGATCAGCTCAAGACGCTCGGCGACCGGCTCGGGCTGCCGGTGTACTCGCGAGACGGCGCAAACCCCGTAGACATCTGCACCGAGGCGAACTCCTACGCGCTCGAGCAGGGCTGTGACGTCGTCCTCTACGACACCGCCGGGCGGCTCGCGATCGACGAGCCGCTCATGCAAGAGCTCGAGGACATCGACAAGAAGACGCAGCCGGCGAACATCTTTCTCGTCCTCGACGCGATGACCGGTCAGGACGCCGTCCAGACGGCGGACGCGTTCAACCAGCGCCTCGATCTCGACGGCGTGATCCTCACCAAGCTCGACGGCGACGCCCGCGGCGGCGCGGCGCTCTCGGTCAAAGAGGTCACGGGTAAGCCGATCAAGTACCTCGGCATGGGCGAGGGGCTCGACAAGCTCGAGGAGTTCCGCCCCGACGGCCTGGCCTCGCGCATCCTCGGCATGGGCGACATCGTCGGCCTCGTCAAGGACTTCGAAGACGTCGTCGACGCCGAGAAGGCCGAGGAAGACGCCGTTCGGATGCTCAAGGGGAAGTTCGACATGCAGGACTTCCTCGAGCAGATCCGCATGATTCAAAAGATGGGGTCGCTCAAAGACCTCTTCGACAAGCTCCCCTTCTTCCCCGGGGGTCTGCCCGACGACGCGCAGCTCGACGATCGCGAGCTCGTCAAGATCGAGGCGATGATCAACTCGATGACGCACCAGGAGCGGAAGAATCCGACGGTGTTCGTCACGACCTCCTGGGAGGAGATCACCTCGCAAGCGGGGCAAGGCCAGAAAAAGAAGAGCAAGCGAAAGCGCGCCGACTTCGATCCGAGCCGTGTGCGCCGCATCTCCAATGGCTCCGGGCGCACGGAAGACGACGTCAAAGAGCTCCTTCAAAAGTTCGCCGCGATGCGGCAGATGATGGTGCAGCTCGGCGCGAGCACGGGGCTCATGGGCAAGATCCCCGGTCTCAAGCAGTTTCAGCAGATGAAAAAGCTCGGCAACCTCGACCTGGGCGCGCTCATGGGCGGCGCCGCCGGCGGGGATGCGGGCGGCGGCGGCATGATGCCCGGGATGCCGGGCGGCGCCGGTGGTGGTATGCCGGCCGGGCTACCCGCGGGCATGCAGATGCCCGGGTTGCCCGGAATGCCGGGCGCGGGTAGTCAGGGGCTGCCGGCCGCTCGCGGCAGCGGTGCGCGCTCGGAAGCCGACAAGAGCAAGAAGAAAACCAAGCGGAAGCAGGCCAAGGCCTCCCGCAAGAAGAACAAAAAGAAATGAGCCGTCGCGGCGGCGCGCGCCCCCACGGCCGGCGCCTCGGCGAGTTCGGCGCGTCGCGCGGCGGGTAGCCCCCGCGTTCATCGAGCTCGTCGTGCGGGGCCAGACCGAGCGCTCGTCGCACCTGCGCTTCTCGTACCATCGCGCCTTTCCCTCGGTTATGTCGACCGGGGTTGCAAGACGCGCACCGCGCGCTCGGTGGGCCGCGGAGACGCGACGTCCCGCGGTGGGCGATCGCGCAGGGCGCGGCCGCGCCATGGGCGATCGCCGCCTCGTTCCGCCCGCGGATCGACGTCATCGGAGGGGAGAAAGCGAATGCACCACTCACCGTCGAGGTGTGAAAACGTCGCGACGCCGCGGTCGAAGGCCTCGATCAGCTCGGGGCGGCGCGCTTGAATCAGCATGTGCGTGCTTCGCGCGTGAAAGAGCGCGAAGGCGGTCGACAGCGCGCGCATCAGCGGTGGATGAACGCGGCCGCCGATCGAGACCGAACCGCGTCGAAACGCCCGGTGAACGAGATAGCGAACGACCGGCTCCTGCCCACGCTCGCTCGCCGCGACGTGCAGGGCCGTGGCGAGCTCCCCCGCCGGCAACGTCGCCACGTACAGGCCGAGCGGCTCACCGTCCGCGGCGCGCACGAGCGAGCACTCGAGCGGCGCCCCCCGGCCCAGATCCGTCGCGCGCGACAGCGCCCAGCGAAGCGACGCGACATCGTGATCCGGCACGAGCGCGTCGCGCTCGCAAAAGCGCGGCGCGTGCTCGATGAAAGCCTCGGGGGTGAGCGGCTCGGCGCGGATACCCGCTGGGGCGGCGGGGCGGTGAGGTCCCGGGACGCGGAGCAGCACCTCGTCGAGCGCGCGCGTCACGGGGCTCGCAAGCGGTCGCGCCAGCGCCACGGCGCGCCTCCGCCGTGCGCCGATCGCCGCCCCGAGCGACATGGGGCGCAGGGCCCGGATCCAATGGGTCCCGTAAAGGTGAGAGGATACTCCGCCGAGGGCGCGCCACAACCTCGCGGAATGCTCGTTGGCCCCGTCGGCGATCGAGAGGTCCTGAGGTCCGGTGAGCAGGCTTCGCAGCAACTGAAACGCCACGAGCTTGGAGCGCGCCTCAGGAGCGACGACGAACTGCGAGCTGAGCGCGGCCAGGTAGGAACGACTCCCCATGCGCATGCGGCGCGCGGACACGCCCAAAAAGCCGTCGATCACGCCGCGCTCGTCGGTATGCACGAGCGGCTCCACGCCCTCGGTCGTCGCCGACCTGGGGTCGCGGAAAAAGACCTCGGAAAACCAACGTTCGTACGCCGCGTCCAGCCCCGGCGTCCACGGCGACTCGCCCGTCACGCGGTGGTGGAGGTTTGCGACCTCGGGGAGGTCTGACTCACGGAGCCCGCGGACGCCCACGAGCGTTCCTAATGTCCGTCTGTTTTGGTCGCGCCGAGCTCCGCGAGCCCGCGGACGGTGCGAAGGCGCGCGAGATCGAGATCCTCGAGGTCGAAGCGACAGCCGATCTCGACCTCGAGGTGCGCCAAAAGCTCCGTGAGCGCGAGGGAATCCAGATAGCCGGCGGCGAGCAGGTCGGTCTCCGGGGTGGCGATGTCGATCGCCATGCGCTTTGCGAGGAACTGTCGGATGCGCTCCTCGATCGGTCGCCAATCGGTCACGCAGCCCTCCCATCGGTGTCGTTGCCCGGCTCGTCGGTGGCGAGCCGATCGTAGAGCAGCCGGTCTCGGGCGACGCCGTCGACGAGGTGACAGCGGCGCTGGCGCCCGGCGAGGTGAAAGCCGTTGCGCTCGAGGACCCGCATCGACGCCAGGTTGCCGTCCGCCGCCCACGCCGTCACGGCCCCCAGCGAAAGCTCCGTGAACGCCTCCTCGAGCAGCGCCGCGACCGCGCGCGAGGTATGCCCCTGCCCGCGGAGCCGGCGGTCGCCGAGCACATACCACAGGGTCGCGGTGCCGAAACCTCGATCGATGTCGCTCAGCGCCACGAGGCCCGCCGGGGATTCGGGGTCGGGGCCGAACAGCCGCAGTCGATGGATCTCGCGCTGGCGCATCATGCGGAGCGCCGGCGCGGTGAGCGAGGACATCCCCGGCCCGAAACGCAGCCACTTGGCGTTGTCGGCCGCCTGCGTCCAGGCGGCGGCGAGGTGCAAGAATCGGTCGTCAAGGGGTCGAAGGCGCATGGTCGGAAAATCTCTCCCTGAGCGCAGTGCGATCGATCTTGCCGTGGGCGTTTTTGGGCAAATCCGGAAGCTTCGCCCATCGCGACGGCAGCATGTACGGCGGCAGCAGGCGCGAAAGGTCCGTGCGCAGCTGCGTGGGCGCGAGCTCGACGCCCGGGCGCGGCGCGTAGGCAAGGCAGATCGTGGCTCCCTCGAAGCCCTCGCTCGCGAGCGCCACGACGGCGCACTCCCCCACCGCGTCGACGGCGCTCGCGGCGGCCTCGATCTCGCCGAGCTCGATGCGGTAGCCCCGGCCTTTGATCTGGGTGTCGGCGCGCCCGACGAACCAGATCAACCCCGCCTCGTCACGTCGCGCGAGATCGCCCGTGCGGTAGATCCGATCGGGCGATCCGTCCGCGGCCGTGATCTCGACGAAGGCGGCGCGCGTCTTGTCCGGGTCGCCGTAGTAGCCAGGACTCAGGCCGGCTCCGGCGATATACAGGTGTCCGACCGCGCCCGGGGGACTCGACCGCAGGTCGTCGTCGAGGACGAGCAGCCGCTCGCCGTCGCAGGCGCGACCGATCGGAATCGGTTCGCAATCACTCGCGGGGCAGGCCTCGACGGTGTGGTAGCTGCTGGCGATCGTCGCCTCCGTGGGGCCGTAAAGATTGGTGAAGCGCGCGTGGGGTAAGCACCTCATCAGATGTCGGAGAATCGGGGTCGGGAGCACGTCCCCGCACCACAGCACGCGACGCAGTGAAGGAAAGTCCCCCTCGGCGACGGCGTCGAAGCGAGTCAGGTAGGCGAGCGCCGACGGTACGCTGAACCACTGCGTGAGGGCGCTGTCGCGGATGAACTCGGCGAGCCGGGGCGCGAGTAGATTGAGCCTCGGCGGCACGAGGTGAAGCTCCGCTCCCGCGGTGAGCGCGCCGTAGATGTCGAACGTGGACAGGTCGAAGCACAGCGGCGAGTGGCCCGACAGCCGATCGTCGGGGCCGATGCCGAAATGGGCCGCCGCGAAGCGAAGGAACGCCAGGACGTTGTCGTGTGTGATGACGACGCCCTTCGGCTGGCCCGTCGAACCCGAGGTGAACAGGATATGCGCCGCGTCGCCACCCGCGGATCCGTCGCCCGTCGCCTCCGGCGCGAGCTCGATGTCCTCGGGGCCGAAAGCCGCGTCGTGTCGCCCTTGGCCGCAGAGCCAGCCGATTCGCGCCGACGGTGGCGCGGCCCCCATCGCGAGGACGGCCCGGAGCAGCGGCGCCGCCTCCTCGGTGGCGACGATGCACCGCGGCTGGCAGGTGGCGACGATGCGGGCCACGCGCGCCGCGGGGCTACCGAGGTCGATCGGGACGTAGGCCGCGCCCGCCTTGAGCGAGGCCAGCATCGCGGCGATCGCTTGCGGCGACTTGGGCACGAATAAGCAGACGCGGTCGCCGGGGCGGCAGCCGACCTCGCGCAGGACGCCGGCGAGCCGGCGCGCGCGGCGTTCGAGCGCCTCGTAGCTCGTCCGCTCGCGGTCGAGGACGACCGCGGTGGCGTCCGGAGCGCGCGCCGCCTGGCGCGCAACCCAGCCCTGTAGGGATCTCGTGGTCATGCGCGGCGTTCCGGGCAGGCCAGGCGAAAGGCCTCGGTCACGTGACCGAGCTCGTCTTCGTCCGGTGGGATGTCGAGGATGAAGGTGCGGTAGCCGAGCTCGATGTAACGGCCGAGCTCGGCGGCCACGGTCGCGTAGCTACCGACGAGATAGGGGCAAAACGTGTGATAGTTCCTGAACGGAACGAGCCAGTAGGGATCGCGCGCGCCGGCGGGAGCGTCACCCGCGCGCGACAGCTCGTGATGCCAGACCGAGTCGGACGTGCGCATCGCGAGCTGATGGGCGATCTGCCCTTTGCGATCCTCGGGAAAGCGCTCGTGGGCGACCCTCCAGGCCTCCGCCTCGTCCCCCCGCGCGATGACGCCGATCCGCATACCGGCTCGGGTGGTCCCCGCGCCCTGCGGACAGGGCTCCTCGTGCGAGCTCTTCGGGTAGAGCACGGCGGTCGCCCCGAGCGCGCGCGCGGCGCTGGCGCCGGCCTCTGACGATCCGGACACGAACACGCCCGGCAGCAGCTTTGGCGCGAGGGCGGGAGCGAGCGCGAGATCCTTGACGCGATAAAACTCGCCCTCCTGGGTGACGGGGCCGGTGCCCTCCAGAAGCCGCATTACGATCCGCGAAAACTCGACGAGCCGATCGTACCGGCGGTCGTGCGGCGTCGGATCGCCGAGCGCCCTCAGGTCGTTTTTGAATCCGCCGGCGACCATGTTGAGGTAGACGCGCCGGCCGTGCAGGTGCCCCATCGACGCCACGATCTTGGCGGTCGTGTACGGGGGCATGTAGATGGGCTGGACGGCGACGAGTGGGCAAAGCCGTGCGGTGCTCTGGACGATGATCTGAGACACCATCCACGGATCGACCAGGCGATTGTCGCTATAAACGAGAATGCCGCGGCATCCGTGTCGCTCGCTCCACCGGGCGACTTCCGCGACTCGCCGGGCGTACGACGTCGCGTCCCAGTCGCTCGATTGCGGGCACGTCGAGAAGATCTCGAGGTCTTCGAATGCAGTCGCCTCCCGGCTCGCCTGCGCCCCTACCGCGTCTTGAGACATGTCATCCATCCTCCCAGGTTTGCTCGCTTCGATGTCGCGAGTGGGGCGCGGGTCCCGTCGTGGTGGCTCATCGCCACCGACGGCGTCTTCTTCGAGGCCGAAAATGGGAACCTTCGGTTTTTCCGCCGGGCTTCGCATGGGCCATGGCGCGAGCCCCTGGATCGGCGACGGCGACGCGGATCGTTCCGCTCTCGTCGATGATCGCCGTGACGGAGCCGACGTCCGCCGTGGTCACGACCCGCGCGCCCACGTCCCGCCACCGCCCGACGACGTCGGCTGCGGGCATCCCGTAGCTGTTCCCCACGCCGCACGAGATCACCGCCCACGCCGGCGACACAGCGTCCACGAACGGTGGCGTGGACGAGGTATCGCTGCCGTGATGAGGCACCTGAACCAGGTCGGCGCGGAGCTCGGCGGCGTGCGCGTCCGCGATGAGCGCCTCGGCCTCGCGCTCGACGTCGCCCGCGAACAGCACGCGCCGGCCACCGTAGTCGACGCGAACCA
>SLNH01000222.1 GCA_007133195.1 Nannocystineae bacterium
GCGGGCCGGGCGGGTCGTGGCCGAGCGCGACCCGGAGCGGGATCACGAGGTGGATCCGGGCACGGTGGGCGCGTGCGTCATCGACGGCGCGGGCCGGGTGGCGGCGGCGACGTCCACCGGCGGCATGACCTACAAGCGGCGCGGGCGCATCGGCGATACCCCGATTTGCGGCGGAGGCACCTTCGCCGACGACGCCGCGGGCGCGGCCTCGGCCACCGGCGAAGGGGAAGCGATCTTGCGCGTCACCATGGCCAGGTTTTGCGCCGATGCGATGCGCGGCGGCGCGGTGGCGGGAGACGCGGCGCGCAGGGCGACCGCCGAGCTGGGCGAGCGAGTCGGCGGCTCAGGCGGCATCATCTGCGTAGACGGCGAGGGGCGCGCCGGGGCGGCGCACAACTCGCGGCGCATGTCTTACGGGGCCGGGCGGGCGGACTCGGCAGGCCGCGTCCTCGCCCGCACCTCGGGGGTGGCTATCGGCGAAGGCGTCGATATCGAGGCCGATTTGGTCACGCGCTGAGCACGATTCAAAGTTCGCGCCGTCGGCAGCTCGGTCGCGGCGCGACCGTCCGCAAATTGCCCCCGCAGATGCGCGCTCGTAAGCGCATTGGCGATCACGACGCCCCCGATGGCGCCGCTCGTGGCGGTGACCACCGCAATGGCCCGCAATAGCTCGGCGCTCGGCGTGTGCAGCGCGGCGCCCACCACGAGCGCGACCGCCATGCCCGCCGCGGCGCCGACGAACGCTCCGATCCCGGACACGGGGACGCGAACGAGCAGGTATTCCGGACTGAGCGGCCGGCACGCGGCTAGGTGAGCGCGCCGTTTTTCCGCCGCCGGCGCGTGTTCCGGGCACAGGGCGCGCGAGCAGCTGCGCGAGCGCGCGGTCGCCGCGGCGCCGCACGCCGCACAAAGCGATGCCTGGACCAAGGGGGGCTCGCCTTTCATGACGACGACCGCGTGCCGCGCGCCGCACCGAAAAGCGCCGCAGTCCGGGGCCAGATCGCGCTTTGCCCGATCCGGACGGCCCGCGCCGCCGGAATGCGACCGCGAGGAAGGCGGGCCAAAAACCGAGCGCGTATGATCGTGGAAGCCGCCACGTTGCTCGACCCGAACCCGAACGCCGTGCCGAGCATGACTGCCGCCATGGCGAGCACGCGCACGCGGATCGGATCTTCGACGAATACGACCGATCCGACGAGCAGCGCGATCAAAAACCCGATGGTCGCGCCGGCGAGCGTGCCCAAACTCACCGCGCCCAGGCGGATGGCCACGTTTTCCAGCGAAAACGGCCGGTACTCGGCCTCGCAGTCCTCGCAGCAGTCGCCGCTGAACAGCGGCGCGTGGCACCGCCCGAGCTTGCGACCGCAGCGCGGGCACTGCACCTCGGCGGCGCGATCACAGCACCGGCAACTGGGCGGCTTTCGTGCGCTGGGGCGAGGCGACATGACTCCTCGATCGAGTCTCCCCCCCGCGCCGGGCCCGCGCAAGCCCCATCGCGCCAGCCGAGCCGCAAAGCACCGGGACGACGGCGACACAGGCGCCATGTGTGCGAAGGCTCGCCACAGCGGACGAGCCTCCGTCACCAGCGCCGATAACAGGTTATTCGCACTCGGGGGCGCCGGCCTCGACCCAGTCGTTGAGGGTGTTTAGCGGCTGTCCATCGAGCGGATCGTCGGGCGCCGGGGGCATGGGGTTGTCCTCGTCGTTTATGCGATCTCCAATCGCCTCGAGCACGGTGATGTCCGAGTTCGTGGGCGCCGCGGCGAGCACATCGTCGCAGTTTTCGATCGGCATGAGGGCCCCCGCTTGCGGCGGATCGCCGTGGCAGGACTCGCAGTTTTCAGTGAGCACCACGGCGACGTCACTCTCGATGTTGGCCGGCTCCTCGCCGTTCGTACCGCAACCCCACGAAAGGCCGAGCAAAAGGCTCAAGCCGGCGACCTTGAACGTCTTCATGTCTCCTCCAGAGGGAAAATCGAACCAGAATACGCCGCGCACTGTACCACCCGAGGGGCGACCTGTGGGCGGCCCCGATCACAACGTGACGCGGGTCGGCGCGGGCGGGGAGGCGGTGGTATCGTGGCGGGTCGGCAGCGCGTCCCGCTCTCGATAAGGATGTACGAATATGAGGTTTTTCCCACGGTTTGGGCTCTTGGTCGCCGGCCTCGCCGCCTCGGGAGCGTGCGGGGATGCGTGCTCGCGGGCCAGCGAGCCGGCCGACGATCAGCAGCCAGAGCCCCATTCCGGCTGGTATCGGGCGGAAGTCGAGGGCGAGCTCGGTGCCGTCCCGTTTTATCTTTATCTGCCCGGCCCCGACGACGACGGAGAGGTCCGAATCAAACAGGGGCCCGATCCGCTCGGCGCGGAGCACACCTGGAGGGCTCACTGGATCGACATCGAGTTCCCCCACTGGGCGACGACGATCGAGGCCGAGATCGTAGACGACGGAGCGCTCGAGGGGGTGTGGATCGGCAGTCGACCGTTCGACGCCCCTGAGACCGCGTTTTCGGCGACGCCGGTCGAGGAGCCAGACCCGCATGCGCTGTTTTCCGAACGCGCGGAGCCGGGCTCGGTCGATGTCGCCGGGACGTGGGAAGGCGACTTTACGCGCTCGGGCGACGCGAAGCTCCACCTAAAGGCGCCCGACGAGGGCTTGGTCGAGGGCACCATCGTGCAGCGCAAGCTTAGCGGTGGCGATTTCGGCAGCCTCACGGGGAACCTGCGCGGGGACGCGCTGTTTCTGTCCGCGTTCGACGGCCAGAAGGCGATTCGGCTCGAGGCGACCGTAGAGGGTGGAGGCGCGATGTCCGGGGAGTTCGAGTTCGTGGGGATTTGGCGCGAGTCGTTTTCGGCCGAGCGGACGGAGGCGGCCGAGCGCCCGGCCCCCAGGGCTGGCGTCGTCGAGCTGGGCGACGACACGCAGGCCGTCGAGATTCCTGGCCTAGACGATCCGCGCTACGACGACGTCCCGGTCATCGTCGCGCTCTTCGGCACCTGGTGCACCACCTGCGGCGACCACGCGCCCGCCGTCCGCGAGCTCCGCGACCGCTTCGAGGACGACGGGCTCGAGATCCACGGCGTGGCCTACGAAGGTGTGGACGATCAGGACTACATCGACGAGCAGCTAGGCGTTTACCGCGAGCGCTACGACGTCGATTGGCCGATCGTTTCGGTCCCCGGACCGATCGACGAGAGCCTGCCGCCGGCGCTCGCCGAGCTGGATGTCCTGCCCATCACGCTCTTCCGCAACGCGGATGGCTCGATCCACGCGATCCGCGCGGGTTTCGTGGGTAAAGCGCTCGAGGACGCCCACGAGGCGCAGCTCGAGGAGTTCGAGGCGCTCGCGCGCGAGATCGCGTCGAGCGGCGACTAGTCTAGGGCGGGGCGAGGTCCGCGAGGTCGGGATGCGAAACGTGCGCCTCGGCGTGGGCCGACAGCCGCGCGCGGGTGTGCGCCGAGCGCAGCTCGTCGCGGATGCGCTGCCAGCGCCCGTGCCGCGTCCACACGAGCACGGGGATGCGAGAGAGGCCGAGCGCTCTGGCGATGGCCAGGCGGTGGCGGCCGTGCCGCGCGTACAAAAGCTCGCCGTGCCGGCCGATGCGGATTTGGATCTCGTCGGGATAGTCGGAAAGCGGGGGCGTGGCCCCCGGGGGCCGGGGCGTCTCGTGCGCGGCGCTTTCGCGGTAGCCGTGCGCCGCCAGCGAGGCCGCGAGCGAGTCGAGATACCGGAGCCGCTCCATGAGCTCACCCGGGCCGCGACAGCGAAACAAGTCGGGGCGCCGCCGAGACATCCACATCATGAGCTCTCGGTAGGCCTCGGTCTGCTCCCAGGGAATGCCCTGCTCGTAGCGTTCGCGGGCCATTCGATCCTCGATGCACTGGGAAAACGGCACCGTGTAGCGGTCCCAGTCGCCGCCCAAAACGCCGCCCATCGGCGACCACTCGGCGTACCGTGGCCGCGGCAGATCTTCCAAGTGCTTCGTGCGCCTTCCGTTTAGGCCGAGCGCGGTGGCGTTAGCGAACCGGATGGCTCGCGGGTCCACTTCGATCGTCGAAAGCGGCGGAGCGTCGGTTTGCCCGCCATAGCACGCGCGGAACTTGAAGCGCGCGAACGGATCGATCGCAAACGACTCCGCGGCGCGAACGAGGCCGCGTTTTTGGACGCGCTTTCGAACGCGCTTTCGAACGCGCTTTGCCAGGCGCACGACGATCCCCGAAACGGCGAGCGGTTCGCCGGTTAGGGAGCGAGCATACAGCGGATCTTTGTCGTCCAGATCGCTTGGCTCGCGCCGGCACATCGCCGGCACCTCGCCGGCACCTCGGGCCAGCACATCGGGCTTCGGCCGGCGCGCCGCCTTCCTCCGATCTTCGCGGACGCGCCCGCGGCGACACCCCGGGCCGCGCGCCGGCGCTCGCGGCTCAGCGCATGGCCGGCGGCGGCGCGAGCGCGAGGTCGGCCGCGCTCGGCGTCGCGTCGCCGACGACCTGGCCCACCCGGGATCGCACGCGCTCGTAGCGGCGCTCGCCTGTGAACGTGGGCACCGCGGTGAGCGAGGCGATGAGCGCGCGGGCGTTTTCGGCGCGTTCTGCAGGGGCGGGGTGGGTTTGCAAGAACGCGAGCACCTCGGGACGGTCTGACTGCGCGGCGAGCTTGTCGAAAAATTGCGCGTAGCTCTCGGGGTACCAACCGGCGCGAGCGAGGTAGAGCACGCCGTAATAGTCGGCCTCGCGCTCCATCTCGCGCGAATAACGGGTGAGGACGCCCTGGGCCGCGACCGCCGTGGCGAGCTGGCGCGCAAGGCCAGGGTCTCGGCCGAGCGCGACTTGTGCGAGGGCGTCGACACCGAGCTGCGCGACGAGTCGCTCGGCGATGTGGCGCTCGGTGACGTGGGCGAGCTCGTGGGCGAGCACGCCGGTGAGCTCCGCCTCGTCCCCCGCCGCGAGGAGCAGCCCGGAGAAGACGTAGACATACCCGCCCGGCAACGCGACCGCGTTCACTTGGTCGGGCGCGTCGATGACGCGAAACCGATAGGCCATTCCTTCGGGCGCCTCCGGGGCGCTCGCCAGCAGGCGATCGCCGAGATCCTGGACGTAGCGCTGCACGTCGGCATCGTCTAGCAGCTCGACCTCGGTTTCCAGCTCGCGAGCGAGCTCGTCGCCGAGCCTTCGCTCCTCCTCCACCGAAATCAGCGCTTCGGCCACATCGGCGGTGACGGGGCGCAGCGGCCCGCAGGCATATGTGGCCGAGCCGGCGATGAGGACCGCGGTGAGCACGGCGAGCACGGCCATCCGCGATCGGGCCCGGCGCGCGCGTCGCCTGGCCGCGGTCGCTGAGCCCGCCCGCTCGTCATCGGGTGGCGCGGGCAACATCGAAAGCCGCATGTCCAGGTCTCCTCGTTTGGGTCCACGTTACAGCGGCTTCGATGCTCCCGCCGGGCTCCCGGCGGCCCCGGAAAGTCAGCTCGCCCGTCGAGCCCGCCTCCGCCTCCGCCTCCGCCCGCGCCCGGACCGTCGCCCGCTCACGACCGAGCGGTGCGGGTACGCTCGCGGCCTCGGAGGAGGTCCACGTAGGACAGCATGCCGACGAGCGAGCCATCGTCGTCGGTGACGGGAACGGCGCTCAGGGTGTGATCGGCGAACGCGCTGGCCACCTCGCTGCACGGCCGCTGGGGATGGACGGCGAGGATGCGATCGCGGCTCATGACATCCTCGACCTTGAGCTCCTCGGCGACCCGGGTTTTGGCCTTGGCGTCGAGCGCGCGCAGCGGGTGACCCACGGCGCCGAGGATGTCGCGGTCGGACAGCATGCCGGCCATGCGACCCTCGCCATCGACCACGGGCAGGTGCCGGATCGCATACGTCTGCATCGTGGCGGCGGCGTCTAACAGCGCGTCGCCGGGATGCGCCGCGAGGGGATCGCGCGTCATCACGTCCTCGACGCGCGGGCCCTCGTAGGCGCTCTCGTGAAGGCTCGCACGCACGTGCGTGGCCAGAATATCGGTGGTGGTGACGACCCCCACGAGGTGGCCATCCTCGACGACGGGGAGACACGAGAGCCGATCGGTGGCCATGCGCGCGGCGGCTTCGGTGGCCGACTCTTCGGGCGAGGCGATCTGCGGGTGGTGCTGCATCGCTTCTCGCACGGGCGCGCGCAGACCCGCGCGCTCGCCGACGCGGGCCTGGTGCGCCGTGACGTCCCGATCGGTGATCAGCCCCACGAGCGAGCCCTCCTCGACGACTGGCATGTGGTGGATGCCGGCCCAGACCATCATCTGGCTGGCGAGCCCGAGCTCGTCATCGGCGGTGACAGTGAGCGGAAACGCATTCATGATGTCTCGGAGCTTCATCGCTTCTCCCTCGTGGGGCGGCCCTCGGCCAAAAAACCTAACAAAATGCAACAAGCATGCCGCCCTGCACGGGTGCATCGGATGGTGCGCCGCGTGGGAAGCTCCCGGGCTCGCGAACGTATCTGCCGCATCACCCGCGCCACGGCGAAGGAGGCGAGATGCGACTAGCTGGCAAGTACGAGATCGGTCGGCGGATCGGCTGTGGCGGTATGGCCGAGGTGTACGAGGGTTACGTGCGCGGCCTGGCCGGCTTTCGGCGGCCGGTCGCGGTCAAACGGATCCTCCGCGGCGTGTCGTCGGATCCGGCGTTCGTGGAGCGGTTCGTTCAAGAAGCGGTGCTGTCCTCGAAGCTCGACCATCCGAACGTCGTTTCGGTGATCGACTTCGATCGCGAGGACGACGACCGGCAGGAGGGCCGGGCGGCCGGCGGCCGGGGGCGGCTGTTTCTGGTGATGGAGCGCGTCCGCGGCGCAGATTTGCGCGAGGTGGCGCGCGGCAAGCCGCTTCCCGTGAGGGTCGCCCTTTACGTGGTCGCGGAAATGCTCCGCGGGCTTCGCCACGCGCACGAGCTCGACACGGGAAAGCGCCGCCGCGGCGTCCTGCACCGAGACGTTTCCCCGCACAATGTGCTCGTCTCGTCGGACGGGGCGGTCAAAATTTCGGATTTCGGCATCGCCAAGGCGTGCGGCGCGGGCGGAGCGAGCTTCTCGGGCCGGGTGCGCGGGAAGCTCTCGTATATGAGCCCCGAGCAGGCGCGGGGGCTCCGGCTCGATCCCCGCTCCGACTTGTTCGCCGCCGGCTCGGTTTTTCACGAGCTCCTCACCGGGCGGCCGCTGTTTCGCGGGGCGTCGGTCGCCGACGGCCTGGCGGCCCTTTTGTCGGGGGACATCCCGCCGCCGAGCGCGATCGCGCCCGGGATTCCGCCCGGTGTAGACGAGGTCGCGATGACGCTTCTCGCGCGTGACCCCGGCGCGCGCTACGACAGCGCGCGTGCCGCCCTCGTAGCGCTCGGTGAGGTGCAGGCGAGCCACGGGCTTTGGGCGGGGGATGAAAGCGACGCGCTGGCCGCGATGGTGGCTGCGCGGACGGCGGGGCGCGCCGGCGCGCGGGGTGTCGAGGCCGCCGATTCGGCCACCGCGCCGGAGCGCGCACCCGAGCTGATCCCCAGCGAGGCGACGCCCGAGACCCGCCCGCTGTGCCGCGGCGCGGTGCGCGCAGCGCCCTGGGCGGGGGCGACC
>SLNH01000443.1 GCA_007133195.1 Nannocystineae bacterium
GCGACGGGATGCGGCAGATGGGTCGGATGGTCGGGGTCGGCGATGTCGTCGAGGTAGGCGAGGATCGCGTCCCGGGTGGCCGCGCTCAGCTCGCGCGTGCGGACTTGAGCGAGGAAGTCGAAGAGCTGCTCGCCGATTCCTTCGGGGTCGGCGTAGATCGCGCCCATGTCGAGGGTTGCGCCGATCATGACCCGCTCCGCCGCAAGGCCGCGGCTCGTAAGCTGCGCTTCGAGGGATTCGGCGTACCACTGGGGAAAGCCCCCGTGCTCGGCGAGGGTTGCGGCCACTTCGCTGAGCGGCGGGCGAGGCGACATGAGCGCGACGAGCCGGCCGCCGGGGCGGAGCAGCCGGAGGGCGTGGTCGAGGGCGGCGCCGAGCTCGTCGACGTAATAAAGGGAGTGGATGAAGAGGATGAGGTCGCGATCCCCTGCGCCTTCGAAGTCCGCGAAGGTGCAGACGGAGGCGGAGGCGCGAAGCCCCGGTCGGGCGAGGCTCTCGAGCTTCGCGATAAAGCGCGCGGCCGACGCGTCGTGAGGCTCCACGCCCTCGTAGTGCACGGCGCGTCCATCGGCCGCGAGCGCGGCGGCCAAGGGCGCGTCGATGCTGCCGTCGCCGACACCCACACCGAGCACGCGTAGCGGCCGATCGACGATCTCGGCAAAGCGCGGCGGCAGGGTTTCGACCAGCCAGTCGCGAATCTTCGCGCGCTGATCGCTGGCTGCCTCGAAGATCGCGTGCGTTTGGGCGTAGCGGAGCGGATCCAGCGGCCGCACTGGCTCTAATGGGTTCGGCAGCTGGAGGCGGGGCACGCGGGGAGGGTGAGAAGTCACCCACAGAAGAGGCCGGAAAAATGACCCAGTCGTCAAGAGGCGAGGGCAGTTCATGTGCCGGTCGGCGCGTAAAGCATCAGTCCACGTGATCGGCGCATCTCACCGAAGTGGAGTCCACTCGCTGCGACACCGCCCACCGCAGCCTTGACCATTGGAGCGAGGCCAAGCGAGCCGGCATGCAGGCGTTTTACGAGCTCGCCGTGGAGGATTACCGCGAGCTGGCCCGGGCGCGCGACTGGGCGGCCCTCCTCGTCGATCGCGCCGAGGAGCCGGGACGGGTGCGTGTGCTCGATGTGGCTTGCGGCAGCGGTAAGTTCCCCACCGCGCTCGTCACCGAGGGCCTCGGCTCTCGCGCCGGCGACCTGTGCGTAGACGTCGATCTGCTCGATCCGTCGCCGTTCAGCCTCGACGAGGCGCGCGCCGCGCTCGCGCCGCCGTTCCGCGCCGCGGCGTCGCACCAGGTGCCAATCCAAGATTTTGGCCCTCCGCGACGGCCTTACGATGTCGTATGGGCCACCCACGCGCTCTATGCGGTGCCGCCGGACGAACTCGCCGAGGGGCTGCGCCGGATGATGGGCTCGCTGCGTCCCAAGGGGATCGGCGCGATCGCCCATGCGACAGCAGCCGGTCACTACATCGCCGCGCACGAGGCCTATCGGGCGAGCTTCGCGCCCGCGGCCACGCCCTTCGTCACCGCCGAGCACATCGCGGAGACGCTGCGCGAGCTGGGCGTCGATCTCGAGATCCAGTCGCTACGCTATCGAACCCACACGGACGACGATGTCGTCGCCGAGCGCTTTATTCAGCGGTGTCTGTTCGACGACACGCGATCGCTGGCGCAGCTGCTGGCGCCCGGTCCCTGCGGCGATGAGCTGGCCCGTTATCTCAGCTCCTGCCGGCGTGGCGATGGTTGGACGTTTGGCCATCAGGCTCATCTCCTCACCTGGGAGGCGTAGGATGCGGGATTCATCCAATCCTCACCTGTCGAAGGCGACGGCGGCGGGCCGCTCCGATGATGTCCGCATGGGCTGGGATCGCGGCAATGACCAGTGGTGGAACTGGTATATGTCGCTCGCCGAGTCGCCCTCGCCGCCTGCCGAATTCGTCGAGCTACCTCGTTGGGACCCTGGGCCGCTGCCATCCGACGCGCAGGTCTGCGCGGAGCTCGCGTCCCCGTACCCCCTCTCGGAGGACGCGGTGACGGTATTCGCCTTCGAGGGTTACGTCAAGCTGCCTCATGTGCTCTCGCCCGGCGTGGCCGCCCGCCTGCGCGACCGCCTGCGCGAGCTGCTTGCTCGCGCCGTGAGCCAGGATGTCGGCTTTCAGAGCCTCGAGCTGATGTGGCTCGAGGATCCGCTGGTGCGCCAGGCGGTGCTCTCTCCGCGGATCGGCCAGATCTGCGCGCAGCTCTTAAGTGTGCCGCGCGTGCGGCTTTACCATGACAACGCGCTGTCGAAGCAGCCCGGGGCGGGGCGCACCCCTTGGCATTACGATGATCATCACTTTCCGCTCGCGACCACCGCGGTCGTCACCGCGTGGGCGCCGCTTCAGCCCACGCCGCGGGAGATGGGGCCCTTGGCGTTTGCCCGCGGCATGGACGCGTGGCGCCTCGTCGCCGACGTGCCTTTCGACAAGCACGGCACCTCGTTCGACCGCCGCGTATCCGAGGTGTTTCGCGATGCGGGCGTCGCCGTCGACGATGGCCCCTTCGCGCTCGGCGAGGTCAGCTTTCACCATAGCCTGAGTGTCCATACCGCCGGCGCCAACCGCACGACCACCGCACGCGTCGCCCTCGCCAACACCTATTTCGCCGACGGGGCGCACGTGGTCGACGAGCCGACGATGGTCTCTGGCGACTGGCAATGCTTCATGCCCGGTGTCCGGCCAGGCCAGCTCGCCACCAGCTCGCGTAACCCGATCGTCGGCTGAAAGCGGCGCTCGTGAGGGCTGCGGGTGGAAGCCGCTATGGCTCGAAGCGTTCGAGCATCCCGCTCGGGCTTAGGAGCGCGACCTCTGGCAGCCACCCGGCCGCGTCGAGGACCATCCATCCGCCCAGGAAGGCGAACAGGCCGCACGCGGTGATGCGTATCGCCTTGAGCGGAAGCCTGCGCGCGAACGCGCCGCCCAGCCAGAGCGCCGGGGTCGTCACGAGGAGGATGCCGAGCGTGGCGCCCACGACGACGGGCGCGATGGTTTGAAAGCCGCCGGCGAGCGTTATCACCGCGAGCTGAGTTTTATCCGCCATCTCGAGGAGGAAAAACGCCACGGCCGCCGTAAGGACGAGTCCCCCCCGAGTGGGGTGCTCGGTGACGTCTTCGTCCTCGGGGATGAGCACCCATACGGCCATCGCGAAAAACGCCCCGCCGACGATCCACGGCAGCCACGAAGCCGCCAGCACGGAAAACAGCCATTTCCCGGCGATCGCCGATAACAGCTGATTGACGAACAGGCCGAGCGCCATGCCCGCGAGCACGGGATAGGGGCGCTGAAAGCGCACGCCGAAAAGCAGCGCCAAAAACAGCGATCTGTCGCCGAGCTCGGCGATGCTGACGACCAGGGTCGAGACGAAAAATGCCTCCACGATGTAGCTCCCAGCCGGGCGGCGCGACATCCGTGACATCGATGCCGCCGCCCAGCCGCGGTCAGCCCCCACATAGAGGCCTGCATCGACGCCACAGGTCTCGCCAGGCCTTCTGACTGTACGCGCCATGGCCCGATTCGGGCCAAGTTTGTTGACGCGCACCTTCGCCGAGCATCGGCGAAGCGGCTACTCCCCTGAGCGTCTTCAGCAAACCACGCATACCCGTCGCGGTCAAGGCGCCTGCTCGGGCAGTGCTGGGCTGAGTTCTCGGTCTATCGCGTAGCCCTCGGCGTGAGGCTAAGCTGGCGCGAGACCTCGTAAACCGAGCCCTCCGTCGCCAGCGCGTTCATCGTGCCTGCGCGCGCGATGGCGCCTGCGCACATCCACGTCCATGACCGCCACGCTCTTGGCCGCGTTTACCGCCGTCGCTGCGGCGATCATCCCGACTCTCGTGTTCGCGTCGCGAGGGGCTGGCGTGCGGCTCATGGCGCTCGTCGCCGGCAGCGCGGCCGGGTGCGTGGTGCTCTTCATCGCCGGCGCCGATCTGGAGCAGGCGGCCCGGGAGACCGTACCGCTCGTGCTCATCGTCGGCTATTCGCTGGTCGCTTCGGTGATCGCGCGCTCGGGAACCGCCAGGGCGCTCGCCGCTCCCTTCGCTTCGTCGCCGCTTTGGGTCTTCGCGATCGCCGCTTCGCTCACGCTCATCACCTCGAACGATACAGTCATCCTAACCCTCGCTCCCCTGGCCCTCCTGTCGGCTCGCCCGGCTCACGCCGCGGCGGCGCTCTTCGTCGGCGCGAACGTCTCGGCCGCGCTTTTGCCGCAGGCGTCACCCACGAACATGATGCTCGCGTCGGTAAACGAGCTGAGCTTTCGAGAGTACGTCGCGATGGCAGCGCCGGTGGGTTTCGCGATGATCGCCGTGGCCGCCCTCGCCGTCGCCGCCTGTTTGCGGCCAGCGGGCAATACAGGTAGCGCGCGACCTCGTCCGCCGCTGTCCCGAGACGAGCGGCTCGTTTTGGTCGCCGCGGCGCTGGCGGTCGCCGCGCAACCGGCCGCGGATGCCCTCGGTCTCGAAACCGCAGGGCTCGGCGTCGTTGTCGCGCTGTGGGCGCTATTGCTCGCCAAGCTCGTGGGCGTGCCCGTAGGCCGCGTGCTCGGCGACGGCGCCTGGCTCGTGCTGCCGGTCAGCCTGGTGATGCTCGGGGCCGGCGGCCTGCTCGCGCCGGCGTTTCCGAGCGGCGGGGCCGGCGTGCTCGCGCTGTTTGCCAGCGCGGGGGTGACGACGGACCTCGCCGCCGCGGCAACGGGCGCGCACCTATCGGCGGCCGGCGCCGTTCCGGTAGCGGGCGTGCTCATCGCGGTGACCGCGGGCGCGTTCCTGTCACCGATCGGCTCGCTGTCTGGCCTGCTGCTTTACCAACAGTTCCACTTATGCCGCGTGCGTGTGCCGTACCTCTTGGTGTACGGCTTCGCGAGCTGCGTTGCGGTCGCCGCGCTCACGGCTGGCGTCGCCATCCTTTGGCTTACGCCCTAAAGCCGCTCTTTGGGGCGTCTGGATTGTGGCCTCGACCCGGGCGTAATCATGCGATCGGGCGAGCCACATCGCGCGGCCCGCACGTAGCGAACAAGGAACGTATTCATCATACCTGACTGATGAGCGACGCAGCCGCTCGAGGAGCTATCGCGCGGCGCCGTCGTCGCTCACGGTGACCTCGATGGGGGAGGTCTCGCCGTGGCTGTGATCTCCGTGCCAGAGCACGAACTCGATCTCCGTCGTGCCCTCGGCTTGCCCGTAGATGTGAACGTGGTCGCCGTGGAAGATGTCGTCGTCGGGATGATTCAGGTCGAGGACGCAGTCGTCGGCGCCGGCTGACAGCGCGTAGCGGGCCGAGATATCGCCGCTCGCGTCGATGAGCTGGGTGCCGGTTTCGTCGTAGACCTCGACCCCCAGCGAGATCCGGCCATCGTCGCCTACGCCTACCGTGGGCAGCGCCGAGTCGGAGGACCAGCCCTCGCCGTGCTGCCACTCGGCCACCTCGGTCGGCGCCGTCTGGCCGCGATCGAGGATGACGGCCCGCTCCAGCTCTCTGTGATCGTGTCCATTGTCGTCTGTGCCGCACGCCGCGATAGCGCCCACGGCTGCACATCCAAACACGAAAGCCATACGCGATTTCATGACATCTCTCCGTGTGTAAACCATGCTCATGACTCGCGGCGTACGAGCGCCGCATCGAGGTGCCCTAGCGCGCGCGGAACGCGTAATGCTCGTGGCGGCCCAAATTCGTGACCAGCCGGTCGTGCGCGCCGCTGCCGGGGCGGATTTGCAGGGTTTCGTCGTCGCCGGCCTCGATCGAGGCAAACGCCACGTTATCGAGCAGCGAGAGCCCCGCCGCGTCTGCGGCGATCTCGAGCGCGAGCGCCGCCGGCGCCTCCTCGTCCACCGTTACGTCGAAGGGGATGCCTTCGAGTCCCGCCCCCTCCATGTCGAGCCGGGCGTCGAATGGATAGCTATCTCCGTCGCGCTCGGCGCGCCCTTTTACATAAACCGAATATCCGACGAGCGGATCGTCGTCCTCGACCCCTTCGTCCTCCGCGTGGGCGAGGCGGAATTCGAAGTCGGCGCCATCGTAGTCGGCGGCGATCAGCGTCGCGTCGCCGAGCGATCCGCCGTCCGAGCTGAGGTCGGCGATGAAGTCGCCGGGAAGCTCCCCCATCACCTCGCCGCCGACCGCGTGGCCGGGGTGATACGCTGGCTCGTGGTCGCGCTCTTCGCGCGGCTTTGCGAGGTCGGCGGGGCGGTCGGCGAAATCATGCTCTTCGCCCCCCACCGTGAACTGGATATCCCGCATCGCGACGCGAAGCTCGTCGATCTCCACCTCGTAGCCGAGGTCGGTGGCGTGTGCGCGGAGCCCTGCCGCGGAGGTCTCGACCGGGATGACGACCGCCGGCGGCTCGCTGGCGAGCCCGCAGCCTGCCGCGCTCGCCGCCGCGAGGAGCGACACGGTGACCGTAGGCGGGCGCGCAAAACGGCATAGGGGGTGATCAGAACGCATAGGTTAGCGCAAGACGGGCGATGCGGGGCGGGCCCGCGGTGTAGTGGAGCTCGGGGAGCTGGCTTAGCGGCGCGTCGCGATCGAAGCGCGACGCATAGTAATACGCGCCGTCGGCGAGGCGCGCGCCGGTGGCGTTTTCGACGGTGAGGTCGAACGCGAGATCACCCCAGTCGTACCCGGCGACGACGTCCACCGCCGCGCTGGGATCGGCCTGCGCACCGAAGCCGAGCGGCCGCGGCCCGCGCGCGCGGAGCCTTGCGCCGCCCCGCCAGCCGCCGGGGTGGTGCGCTCGCGCCTCGAGGGTCCCGAGCAGCGAGGCGGGGCCTGGAATCGGCTCGCCGTCGTCTCGAAATCTGGCTGATACTGCGGTCGCGTCGGCGCGCAGCGCAAGCCAGGGCGCTGGCTCGTAGTGGGCGGCCAGCTCCACGCCGAGACGCCGGGTGGCGCCCTCGTCTACCTGCTCCCGGGTGACGTGATCGTAAATGAGCTCGCTCGGGATGAAGATGCCGAAGCCGGTCACGCTCACCTCGAGGCGATTTTCGGGCCGATAGCGCGCGCCGACGTCCACGGCGCGAGAGCTCACCCACGACAGCGCCTCGTCACCTAAGCCCCCCGTCGCTTCCGGCGGCCTCACCCCGTGGCCGTAGCCGGCCGACAGCGTCCAGGCCTCTCCGGGTGTGACGGCGGCGGCGAGCCGCGGCGACAGCGAAACCGCCGAGCCCGAGCCCGTCTCCGCACCGAGCTCGTCGCGCGCGAACACGCGCAGCGCGTCCGCCCGCGCTCCAGCCTCCGCGTGAACCGTTTCGGTCCGGTACGTTAGGCCGAGGTGCGCCCCCGCACCCATATGCGATCCGGCAACGGCGAGCTCCGGGGCGATGACATCGCCGCCTTGGTCGAGGTGATCGCGGGACTGCTCGAAGCGATCCGCGATGAGATCGATTCCCGCGTCGATGTCGGCGTCTCCCGGCAGCGCGTGCAGATACCGGGCGCGCAGCCCGCCTCCCAAGAACGCGTGCTCTTCTCCTTGCCGATCGCCGAGCTCGGGATCGACGAAAAAGCCGGTGAAGTTATCGTCGAGGTCGAGGCGCCGTGCTTGGCCGTGCGCCTCGAC
>SLNH01000383.1 GCA_007133195.1 Nannocystineae bacterium
CCCATGCGAGGGTGCCTCGTAGATGTCGAGGTGCTCACCTTTGCCACGTTTTGTCGCTCCCCCCCCAGATCCCGCGTAATATCAGTAGCCTTAGACCGCTTCGCGTGACCCCATTCGTCCCCCTCGCCCCGGAGCGCTTCCGGTCGGGCTGAGTGCGGGCCGGAGGCTCACTCGCCATCCATGGCGGCGAGGCGATCCCGGATCGCCTCGGCCTCGGCGAGGAGGGCATCGCCCCGGGCCGGATCGCCGTGGTGGCGCTCGTAACGGGAGAAGGCCTCGAGGGTTACGAGCCCTTCCGGATGGCCGTTCTGCTCGGTGAGGCTCCGCAAGCTCTCCTCGAAGCAGGCACGAGCGTCGTCGTGCTCGATGGCCATGGCGGCGTCGCCCCTCAATCGTGCAATCTCCCCGAGCTCGTTATGCGCGACGGTTGCCGCGCGACGGTTACCTACGCTCTCGGCGAGCTCGAGCGACTGCTCTGCAGCGATCCTTCCTCGCCGCCGCATAGCGGCCAACGCGCTTGTGTGCGACGGAGATGGGGCTAGCCGCTCGGCCGCGCCGCACCGCGATGCGGTCGGCCTCCGCCGGAGTCGCGTTCGGGTGCGCAGGCAAAGGAAGGGCGGTGTTCGGCAGGCCGGCGGGATAGACGGAGCGCGCGGGGCGGCCTGTATGGCCAAGCCCCGCCGGTCCGGACGTTTGCGTGGCGCGGCCGTTGAACCGCTGGCGAGTCAGCAGTAGTATTTCGCGTTATGTCGTTTTCGAAGCTAGCTTTCCTGCCTCTCGGTAGTGCGGTCGCGTTCCTGGCGAGCTGTCATGGGTTTGTCGTTGAGTCGCCGGACGAGGAGCGGCGCGACTGGCACGAGAATCGGGCCGACGTCCTCGAACGGTACGGTGAGCTCCCGGAAGAGAAGGCGATGGCGGTGGCGATCGAGCCGGACGGCTATTACACGTGGGCCCACGGTAATGGGTATCGCACAACCGAGGGCGCCATCGAGCGTGCAATGGATTCATGTGAGGGATTTCGAGCCGAGCGAGAAATCCGTGCGCCCTGCGAAATCTATATGATCAACGACGAGCGCCAACACTGACGCGAGGACCGCCCGGACGATCGCGCAGGATGGCCGCGATTTGGAGCGCGATCACCTCGAGCGTTGCGCGCGCGATATCGGCCGCCGTCGTCCCGCGCGTGAGCCCGGAAATCAGCCCCCGCGCGTCCGGGCGCGAGTGGGGCGCGCCGAGGCCGGCGAAGCCGGGCACGACGATCACGCCGCCCGAGTCAGGGACCTTCCGGGCGAGGACGACACCCCCCCATCCCCTCGCGCCTCGCACCGCCGCAATCCGCGTGCGACGTCGAGCCGGCCCGAGCATTTGGCTCGACTCGGTGGGAAAGCCGGCGTGGCCAACGTCCGGCCGAGGCTTTTCGGCTCGGCGACGCAGGTAACGATCTTCCCGCAGAGCGTTCGTGCCCGTTCGCGGCGCCTTTCGTGCGCGGGCGACTTGACAGAGAGTGAGCGCTTTTCTCAAATCACCCACTTGCTCTTCGGCGAGGACGGCGCGATTTACGTAACGAGGCAGGCAGCCGGGGCCCGCCGGCCCGCCGGCAACCCTTCTACGCCGAATTTCCAGAGGTTACGCATATGCCCCATTCGCTTTGTTTCAAAACCGCTCCGCTCGCCGCTGCGCTCCTCCTTTTCGCCGCCTGCGATCGCGACGACGCAGATGGCGACGACGTAGAGGGCCCGGCCACGGAGCCGGGCGAGAGCGAGGAGGAGGAGTCTCCGTCCCCTGGCGACGAAACGCGCGAGGGAGCCGCCGGCGACGAGACCGCCCCCGCATTTGCTACGGAGGGACGGATTTACTTCTACGGAACCTCCGAGAGCGACATTCTCCTCGCCGAGCCCGGCGGCCGGGTGACGAGCTTTACGGGTGAGCTCGACCTCAGAGGCGCGCAAGGCGGGCCCACGGTGTCGCCGGGGGGCGACCGGATCGCGTTCAGGGGGCGCGCCGGCCGCGATGAGCACGGCATCTTCACGGTCAACCGCGACGGCGAAGACCTCCAACACGTTACGCCGACACACGAGACGTCGGCGATTCGCCGCCCGGCCTGGTCCCCCGACGGGAGCGAGATCGCCTACGCTGGCCCCCCAGAACAAGAGCGTGCGGATATCTGGGTCATCGACGCTGACGGAGGCGAGCCGGAAAACCTCACCGAAGCAATCCCTGACGCGGCCTGGGAGGAAGCTGATCTCGATCCCGAGCGCGGCCTCGGCACGCCTGCATGGTCGCCCGACGGGGATCGCATCGCGTTTACCGTGGCCAAAGGATCCAGCTCCGAGATCGCGATGATCGACCGGGACGATCCCGAAACCGTCCATAGCCTCACCAAGGAGCTCGGGCACCAGGACAAGTACAAGGAGGAGCGTCAGTACAGCCATCAAGTGCGCACCAGCTACCCCGCGTTTTCACCAGACGGCTCGGTCCTCGCGTTCTCCGCGGAGGGCATCAGGCGAGGTGATATCTACCTACTGGATCTCGGAGGCGATGAGCTCACGCAGGTCACAGACTCCGAGCACACGGAGCTCGCACCGAGCTGGTCGCCCGACGGAACGCAAATCGCGTTTCATTCGGATCAAAGCGACGATGGCCGCGATATATTTGTCATCGACCGGGATGGCGAAAATCAGCAGCGAATTACCCGAAAAGAGGGCTGGGTCCTGCTACCTGCCTGGTCGCCCTGATCCTCAGGGGCCATGAAGACGGGGCCATTCGCCCCGCGTGAGCACAGAGGGGAGGGGCTTTGACGGTCATCGCAGTCACGGGAGCGGCCGGATGGAGCGGAGCCCGCGTGGCCCACGCCCTCGCAAGCCAGGGCTTCGAGGTGCGCGGGATCGACGTACGCCCGGGCCCAGGGGCCTCCGCGGAGATGTGAGCGACCGAGGCCGGCTCGCCAAGTTTTTGGCGATGTCGACACGGTCATCCACCTCGCCGCCGTCGTCGGCGAGCTCGGGGGCGCCCGCCGAATTTCGGCGGGTCAATGTCGATGGAACCCGCAACGTCGCCGAGGCCGCGGCGCAGGCCGGCGCGACCCGATTTGTGCACGTGTCCTCGATCGTCGTCTACGGCCCTCATTTCCTCATGGCATAACCGAAGACGGCCGGCGAGCTTTCGCGGCAGTATGCGCGCCTTCGCGACGAGCTGGTGGCGGCGCTGCGGGAGAGCTCGGGAAACATCAGCGCCACCGCCCGCGTCCTTGAAGAGGATCGCGAGCAGATCCAGCGCTGGGTGCGGCGCTTTTCCCTCGACCCGGAGCGCTTCCGGTCGGGCTGAGTGCGGGCCGGAGGCTCAGTCGCCATCCATGGCGGCGATGCGATCCCGGATCGCCTCGGCCTCGGCGAGGAGGGCATCACCCCGACCTCTCCGCTTGCTTGGGCGTCGGCCTCCCCAAGACCTGACGTATCGCGGATCAAGGCGGTGACGACGAGGGTGATTGTGTATCCGAGCCAGGGCGTGTTCGCGCCTCGTCAAAAGCGGCCGCCGACGCCGAGCTCGAGGCCACTGGAGCGCAGCGCGACCCGCGGCGCCAGCGCGGAGCTTGAGCCTTGTCGACGTCAAGCGACGCGCGCGCGAAGGCGCCGGGATGAGCCGGCTTACGAGCTCTGTCCCTGCTACCCGCATAATGCTCGAGCGGGCTGCTGCGCGAGGACAAAACCTCGGCAGTCTCGTCGCCAAGCTCCTCGAGCTTCTCGAGATGCACGGCGCCGAAACGATGGAAGCTGCCGTCGCGGAGGCCAACGAGCATGAGCGAGTCGGTCACGCCCCGGTTCGGGTTGCCCTCGAATCCCGCTTGCGCGCGCAGGGGCGGACCCCACCGCGGCCGGTCGACATCCCCGACGAGCGCATCCGCAACCTCAGCGTCCCGCCTGCCGATCTCGCCAGCTACGACCGCCTATACGAGGAGGATACCGATGCCGAAACGAGCTGACGACGAGCTTCGCAGCGCCGCGGCCAAGCTTCGCCTTTACGGGCTGCTCGCCAACTGGGCCGAAGTCGCGTCCGAGCCTTGGCTTAGCCGAGTCATCGCCATGGAGCAGGACGAGCGCGCGCGGCGAAGCCACGCATACCGCATGCGAAACGCCAAAATCGGCGCCTTCAAGCACCGAGCTGACTTCGACTGGACTCATCCCAAAAAGCTCGATCGTGCCCTCATCGACGAGCTCTTCACGCTCGACTTCCTCGGCGAAGGGGCCAACGTGGTCTTCATCGGTCCCAACGGCACGGGCAAGACAATGCTGGCGAAAAATCTCGCCTACGAGGCTGCATCCCGAGGCGTGAGTACCCGCTAGATCTCAGCGAGCGACATGCTCGCCTCGATCGGCGGGCTCACGGGCTCCATGCTTACACAAAGGCTCAGGCGGTTTACCAGTCCGAACCTGCTCGTCATCGACGAACTCGGATACCTCCGCTACGACGCCCACCTCGCCGACCTTCTTTTCGAGGTGCTCTCTCGCCGCTACAACGCTGAACGCTCGACCGTAATCACCACCAACAGGCCCTTCGCTGAATGGAACCAGGTCTTCGAGGGCGCCTCCTGCGTTACCACCATGGTCGATCGCCTCTGCCACAAGGTCGAGGTCGTCCAGATCGACGGCCCCTCCTATCGCGCCGCAGAGGCGCAGGCTCGCGCGAAAAAGCGCCGCACGAACCGCAAACGCTCGCCAACTTGAGCAGGCCATCGCCTCCTCGCGCGTTGCCCGCTCATCGCCCTCAAAACCGCTCGCGCACGAAATCACGCGGATCCCCGCGATCGGCAACACGGTGGTCGCGGAGACGCTGGCGCTGGCGCGCAATGTCTTGCAGGAGCAGACGGGCAATCCGGCGCTCGACGGATATCAGTCGGAGGACCCGGAGCGCGTGCGGGCGATCGCGGCGGCGGTGTATGCGGCGCTGCAGCGCCTGGACATTACGTACGTGAATCCGCCGGCGAGCTTCGAGGAGGTCGGGCAGAAGATCCGCACGCCGGATGTGGTGCTGGCCCATCGGATGGGGACGTGTCTGGACCTCACGGTGTTTGTCGCCGGTTGTCTGGAGCAGGCGGGGCTTCATCCGCTGCTCTTTCTGGTGAAGGGTCATGCCTTCCCGGGCGTGTGGCTGAGCCGGCAGGAGTTTCCCGAAGGGATTTCGGACGACGTGACGCGTTTTCGCAAGCATGTCGCGCTCGACTCGGTGGCGGCGTTCGACTCGTCCGCGGTGGCGACCCGGCCCATCGTTTCGTTCAACAAGGCCCAGGCGGCGGCGCTTGGCTATCTTCGTGACGACGAGCGCTTCGAGTGCGGGATCGATGTGCGCGCCGCGCGGATCGAGCGGTTTTTGCCGCTGCCGGCGCGGATGGCGCAGGCATCGTTTTCGGCGGCGCCGATCGCGACGCAGCCGGCACGCGAAGAAGAGCCGTCGGCGAAGGTGGAACGAGCGCAGATCCTCGAGCGGGCGATCGCGGAGCCGAGCGAGCGGGATCCCGAGGCCTATGTCGAGGCCGATGACGCCCCGGAGGCGAGACTGTCGCGGCTCGATGTGTGGCAGCGAAAGCTCCTCGATCTCACGCTGCGCAATCGGCTTTTGAACTTTCGGCCGACGCAGCAGACGTTGCGGCTCGATTGCCCGGATGTCGCGAGGCTCGAGGATTTGCTCGCCGAGGGGAAGGCTTTCAAGTTGCGCCCGAAGCCCGAGGCGTTTGCGGAAAACGATCCGCGCAACACGGCGCAGCTCGAGGCGCGCACCAGCGAGGATGTGCAAGCGGAGTACTTGCGCACCTGGATGGAGGACGGGGTTCTTCACACCGACCAGTCTGGGCAGGAGCTCGAGGCGCGGCTTACCAAGATTTCGAGGTCGGCGCGGGAGAGCTTGCAGGAGACCGGGTCGAACACGCTGTGTATCGCGCTGGGGTTTCTGTCCTGGTACGAGAGCAAGAGCAGCGAAAAGCGCCGGCTGTCGCCGCTCGTACTGGTCCCGGCCAAGCTCACGCGGGCGTCGGCGGGCGAGGCGTTTACCCTGTCGAGCACGGGCGACGAGATCCGCATCAACAGCACGCTGCTCGAAAAGCTCCGCCAGGAACCACGGCATCACCATTCCCGAGCTCGAACAGGTGCCGATGGACGAGGCGGGTGCGGACATCCCCAAGATCTTCCGCGCCGTGCGCAAGGCGGTGCTGGGCCTCGACCGGTGGGAGGTCGTCGAGGACATCTATATTGCCCATGTCTCGTTCACGAAGTTTTTGATGTGGGCCGACCTGCGCCAGCGCACAGGCGTCCTCTTGGAAAACGAGCTCGTTCGCCACCTGGCGCTGGGCGCCGGCGAGGCGTATCCGGATCAGGGTCCGTTTCCCCGCCCCGAGGTACTCGATCGCGAGTACGCGCCGGAGCAGATGCGCTGCCCGCTCGACGCGGACTCGAGCCAGCAGGCTGCCGTGCTGTCGGCGGCGGAGGGCAAGACCTTCGTGCTGCAGGGGCCGCCGGGCACGGGCAAGTCGCAGACGATCACCAACCTGATCGCGCAGTCGCTCGCCGACGAAAGGCGGGTGCTCTTCGTGGCCGAAAAGATGGCCGCCCTGGACGTGGTCTACCGCCGGCTTTCCGCCATTGGCCTCGGGCCCTACTGCCTCGAGCTTCACTCGCACAAGGCGCAGAAAAAGCGTGTGATCGAGTATTTGAGCGCAGCGCTCGAGGCCGATCGCTGCACCGAGCCACAGAGTTGGGCGCACGAGGCGGAGCGGCTTCGGCGCGAGCGCGATGGCCTGAACCGCTACGTCGAGGCGCTTCACGCCCGGCAGGACATCGGCATCAATCTCTTTCAAGGCATCGCCAAGCTGATCGGCCTGCGGCAGGCGCCGCGCGTTTCGCTGGACATTGCCTGCATCCGCACGCCCGATGCGCTCGCGGACGCGTATGACACCGCGGAGGGCCTCGCCCGCGCGGCTGGCCGCGTCGAGCCGATCGCGCGCAATCCGTGGCGGCATACCGAGCCGCCAGCCTGGGAGCTGCAGCTTCGCGAGCGGGCCCGAGAGGCGATTGAGGAGCTGCGCGCGCGCGCCGAGGCGCTGTCCGCTGGCACGCGGGAGCTCGCCGGCGAGCTGGGGATCGCCGACTCGCCCGGATCGCTCGAGCACGCGCGGCAGGTCGTCGAGCTCGGGGACCTGATGCGCGAGCCGGCGCGAGCGGGGCAGATGCTGCTCGAAGACCCGGACTGGGAGGGTGTAAGCGAGGCGCCCACCGCCTTGGTGGAGCTGCGGCGCGTGCGGGATGACCGGCGCGCGGCGCTTTTGGCGCGAGGGGCTCACCGGCCGCGTCCAGCGCATGACGGTCCGCGAGGAGCCGCACCTGCCCGACATCGGCGCCTTCGCCGGCGCCCATCGCCACGTCGAAAAGACCGAGCGCGACGGGCGCACGGAGACGCTGGTCGAGCCCCTCTCCCGCGAGGCCCGCCGCGAGGAGATGGCGCGGATGCTCGGCGGCCTCCGCGTCACCGAGAGAGCGCGCGCCCACGCCGACGAGCTCCTCCAAGAGGCGGCGGC
>SLNH01000332.1 GCA_007133195.1 Nannocystineae bacterium
AGATCGCGAAACGTATCGGGCGCAGGCCCCTCGTGCTGAACGCGGAGTCGCTCGCCCTCGTGCTCGAGCACGAACTCCCGCTGCAGCGTGTGATCGACGATTTCCTCTTCGATGGAGCCCGGCTCGACGATGCCGTTTACCCGCAGGTTTTGGCCCTCCCAGGATTCGGGCGACTCCATGAGCTCGTCGACGTGGTGATAGTACTCGGCTTGTCCGAGCGACGAGTACAGGAGCAAAGCGGCGCCGCCGGCGGCGGCACCAGCGGTAACGAGGATCTTGACCAGCATAACCACTCCACGTGAGGCAGGCGGCTCATCACCCTATCATGAGGCTAGCATGAGGCATGCCTGCTGCCCGGGCCTCGGCGCCAGGCCGACAGCCAAAAACAAGTCACGAAAATCGTGCGAAATCGTCGCGGCGGTGGACAACCCCATACCATCAGCCCCCGATGGCAGTCATCGCTTTGCGGGGACCGCCGTCCCCGGAAAGGTCGAACGCGTGCCCGTCCCGCTTGACGGCCATGGCCCCCCGAATTGCCTCGCGCACGACGTCGTCGCTTTCCCCGCCGCGGATGAGGGCGCGAAGATCGGTGGCGTCGTCGAAGGCGAGGCAGCTGTGGAGCTCGCCGGTGGCGGTGAGCCGCACGCGATTACAGGTATCGCAAAAGTGCTCCGACATTGCGGAAATGATACCTACCCTGCGCTCGGGGCGGCCGGCGAGTTGCCAATAGCGGGCCGGGCCGACGGCCTGGCCCAGCGGGGTGCTGGACTCGAGCTTCGTGCCGAACGACCGCTCTAGCTCGGCGCGGATCTCCGCAGCCGAGACGTGGTCCTCGCGCCGGTAGAGCGTGCCACCTGACATGGGCATGTGCTCGATGAAGCGTGGCACGATTCCCCGATCCCACGCGAAGCGACAAAGTGTCGCAATCGCCTCGCCGTCGTTTTGATCGCGCAGCGCCACGGCGTTGAGCTTCACTTCGAGGCCGGCCGCGAGGGCCGCATCGATGCCCGCTACCACTCGAGACAGCTCATCCCGGCGGGTCATCTCCTTGAATACACTGGGGTCTATGGTGTCCAGCGAGACGTTGACGCCGCCCAGGCCGGCCGCGGCGAGGGGGTGGGCGAGCTCCGGGAAGCGCGCGCCGTTGCTCGTCATCACCACCGAGTCGATACCCTCGACGGCGGCGAGGCGCGCCACCAGAACGACGACGTCTTTGCGTACCGTCGGCTCGCCCCCGGTGAGCCTGAGCCGCCTAACTCCCAGGGACGCGAACACGCGCACCACGCGCTCGAGCTCCTCGAAATCCAGGAGCGCCCGCTTCGGCTGAAGCGGCACGCCCTCCTCCGGCATACAATAGGTGCACCGAAAATTGCACCGCTCGGTGAGCGAGAGCCGAAGGTAGTGGATCTCGCGCCCTATGCGGTCGGAGAGCGGCGCTATGACGGGGAGTTTCGGGCCTGGCAAAGGTCGCCTCGTTCGCCCATGTATATGGCGGTACGGCGAGGGAGCGTCAAGGAAACCAATCGTGGCCATCGGAAATTCCCAGACGCCCCGTCATCTGCACTCGGCGATTTTCCTTGACAAATGCCGCTGTAATAGCTAATAGCCGCCACCGGAAGGCGACGATGGCGCGCGCGCTGGACGCCGGCTTCGCTCGCCGCGACGACTCTCGTAAAACCTCAAAACGTTGAATTCCATGGAGGCATAGGCCAGGTATGAAGCACAACAAGGTCACAGCTCCGAAGACTGCGCTCGACGGGCTCTGGGTACTTTTGGTCGATGAGATGGGCGGTGACGATCACCAGCCCGAGGCGTCCGATACGGAGCGAGATGGCCGCGTGCCGATCATGGCCCGCGCCGGAAACGAGCAGACCTACCTGCTCGGCTTCAAAAACGTAAGCAAGGCGCGAACCTTCTTGGAGCGCTCTGCGCTCGAGGGCGCGGAGCCGAGGATGGTGGTCCGCGGAAACAAGGACGAGCTCCTCGAGATCGCCCAGGAAAACGGGGCGGTCGGCGTCCTCGTGGACTACGACCCCTCCACGAAGCATTACTGCTCCGCCACGCCGCTGTAACGGGCGGGGCCGCCCACGGGAGTGCCGGCTCGGGCGCGGGAGTCGGCAAAATAGTTGCCCCCGGGATCGCTTCGGACAAGCATACGCGCATGGCATCGCTGGCGCGTCGTCCGGTCCCGCAGACGCAAGCCCCCAAACGGACCCGCTCGCGGGTACAGACTGAGGCGCGCGCGGCAAAGCGCGCCGAGCCAGCTCCCATCGTCAAGTGGGCGGGTGGAAAGAGCAAGCTCGCGGGCGAGCTCCTCGCGCGAGCGCCGGCGGAGTACGCGCGGTACTTCGAGCCGTTCGTGGGCGGAGGCGCGCTGTTTTTTCGGCTCGCCCCGAAGGCGGCGGTCCTCGGGGACAACAACCCGGACCTGATACAGATGTATCGAGCGGTGGCGCGCGACGTGGAAGGCGTACTGCGGCGCCTTCGCCTGCACCGCCAGCGGCACGACGAGGCCTATTTCTACAAAGTGCGCCAGGCCTGGAACGCCGGCGAGCACAAAGCGGCGAGCGAGCGGGCAGCCGCGTTCATCTACCTGAACAAAACCTGCTACAACGGCCTTTGGCGGGTGAACTCGCGCGGCCACTTCAACGTCCCCGTCGGCCGCTACGTCGATCCCGCGATCTACGAGCCCACCGCCCTGCGTGCGGCGTCCCGGGTCCTCCGCAGCGCCGAACTGAAGACGCGCGCGTTCGCCGAATCGGTGTCACCCGCGGGCCCCGGCGACCTCGTCTACTTCGATCCGCCGTATCATCCGCTCACCGAGACGGCGAACTTTACGAGCTACACCTCGGCTTCGTTTGGCGAGCGCGATCAGCGCGAGCTCGCCGAGGTCGCCCGGGACCTCCACGACCGCGGCTGCTACGTGATGATCTCCAACAGCGACGCACCGCTCATCCGGCGACTTTACAAAGGATTTCGGATCGAGCAGGTCATGTGCGCGCGGGCCATCAACAGCGTTGGCAAAAAGCGCGGCCAGGTCTCGGAGCTCATCATCACCAATCACCGCTGACCGCGGTGGGGGCGAAGACGCCCCGTAGGCTGCCGGCTCGCCGGACGGCGGCGCGCGCGTTGCATGGGCATCCGGCCGTGGAGCAGCGCACGCCGCTGGCCGATGTGCGGCCGCGCGCGGGCCACCTGTCGGAGGCGCGCCGCCGGGCGAGCGAGCGCCGTTTGTGAGTGACGATCGCGAGCGAGCGGGCCGAGCGCCCGCGGCGGCGCGCGCGTGCGGAGAGAGGTCGATGAGACATGAGCCTCGCCCGGCGCATACACGAGCGCACGCCCGCCGAGCGCGATCGCTACCTCGACTTTCTTCGGGTGACGAGCATCCTCCTCGTGGTCGTGGGGCACTGGACCGTCCGCGCGGCGGTCGAGCAGGACGGCGTGCCGAAGGACGGCTACGTGCTCGCCCTCGAGCCGTGGACGCAGTGGCTCACCCTCATCGTGCAGGTGCTCCCGATCTTCTTCCTGGTCGGCGGAGCGCTGAACGCGGAGAGCTACCGGCGTGCGCGCGACCGGGGCACCCGCGCGAGCGATTGGCTCCGCAAGCGCGCGAGGCGCCTTTTGCTGCCGCTGATTCCGCTGCTCGTGTTCTGGATCGCCGCGGCCGGGGCGATGGACGCGCTGAGCTTGCGGCAGATCACGATCTTCGATCCAGAGACGGCCATCATTCCGGTTTGGTTTCTGGCCGCCTACCTACTCGTTACCGCGCTCACGCCGGCGACGCTTTGGCTTTACGAGCGAACCGGCGGGCTGGCGGTTATCGCCGTCGGCACCCTCCTCGCCCTCGCGGTGGACGTCCTGCGCTTTGAGATACTCGCCCACGGCCCGGAGATCGGCGGCCAGCCGGCTATCGGCGCGCTGAACTTCCCGATCGTGATCCTCGTCATCCACCAGCTCGGTTACCTATGGACCGACGCGAGGTTCCCGACGACGCCGGCTCGCCAGGTGCTCCTCGCCCTGGCGGGATGTGCCGCGCTAGCCGCCATGCTCGGCTCACGGCTGTATCCGGTCACGATGGTGCCCGTGGCGGGGACGGAGCTGCCCAACAACCTCGCCCCGCCGAGCGCGGCGCTCATCGCGCTGGGCCTGGTTCAGGTCGGCGTCGCGCTCCTCGCGAAGCCCGCCGTCACCGAGTGGCTCCGCCGCCCGCGCGCGTGGGCGGTGGTGGCGATCCCCGGCGCGCACCTCATGACGATCTTTCTGTGGCACCAAACGGCACTCCTTGTCGTCTCGGCGGCGGTGATCACGACGGGAATCTGGCCTCCGGCCGAAGCGATCGACGCGGCGTGGTGGGCCACGCGCCCGATCTGGCTCTTTTTGTGCGCGCTGGTACTCACCCTCCTGTCGCTCGTGTTCGGCAAGTTCGAGTCGGTGTCCCCGCCGCGCCCCACGCGGCTGTCCACCGCGGCCGCCGGCGTCACCCACGGCGCGGGCGTCATCCTGAGCTGCGCGGGCATCGCGCTTTTCATCGAGCGCGGGCTCACGGAGCCGGCAGCGCCGCTCGGGCTCCCCCTGCCCGCGATGGCCACCCTGCTCGCCGGCCTGTTCGCGCTCGGCGTGCTGGGCGGCGTACCGCCCCGGCGCCAGCGGCCCTCCGGGGCGCGCTCGGCCGCCGGCGGGCGTGCGCGTCGAAACACGGCGCGCAGGTGACGGCGGTAGCCGAACTTTCGGCCCCACTCGCGCGCCGACCGTTCGAGCCTCGGGACAACGCCCGATCTCGCGGCGTGGGGTCGAAGAGGCCCCCCGCCCGGCTCGCCCCGTAGCGACGGCCGTGGGCTGCCCCGAGGTCGCGCTCGTGCACACCTGCTGCGCCACGGTTCGAGCGCGCGACGGCACGTCGCGCCCTGCCGGGGGGGGCATCGCGACATGTTGCGAACCTACCCCGACCGGGCCTAATCTCTTAGCACACTCCTAGGATCGGCATGATGTGGGTACGAATACGATCTTTATCGGCGCCCGTCGCGTTGACGATAGCCGCCGCGTGTATGGTCGCTTGCAGCCTCACCGACGACGACGAGCCGGACGTGCGCTGGGAGCCGGCGTTCGACACGTCCGAGACCGGGACGCTGTCTGCCGTGTGGGGCTCGGCGCCCGATGACATCTTCATCGTCGGCGGCACCGATGATCAGGGCGAGATCTACCACGACGACGGGTCAGGTTTCGCCCCGATGGAGGTCCCCGAGGGAGTACCCCTTATCGTGTGGGTCTACGGATTTGGCCCCGACGACGTGTTCGCGGTGGGCCTGGACGGCAGCGCCCTGCGCTACGACGGCAGCGCGTGGAACGAGATCGACACGGGCACAGACCAAGACCTATGGGGCGTGTTTGGATTTTCGCCAGACGATGTATGGATCGTGGGCGGTGACGCCGGCGACGGGGACCCGGTGCTCCTCCACTACGACGGCGACTCCGTCACCGACGTCGGTCTCTCTGAGGATCAAAACCCGCGCCAAGCGAGCCAGTTGTTCAAGGTGTGGGGAATCGATGACCTCATCGTTGCAGTCGGCCAGCGCGGGCTCATCCTCGAGTACCGGGACGGGGCGTGGGAGCCCGTGTCGGTCGACACCAACGAGGAGTTCGTGTCGCTGTGGGGAACCAGCCGCGACAACATCGTCGTCGCGGGCAGCAACGTGAGCGGTCAGGTCGCGCACTACGACGGCGAGGCGTGGGAGAACACGAGATTCCCCGCCGAGGCGGGCCTGAACGGGGTCGCCATGGACGATCCCAGCTTCGCGGTGATCGCGGGCTGGGACGGCTTCCTCGGCCGCTACGACGTCGAGACCGGGGAGCTCGTTTTAGAGGCGACGACGTCGCAGGGGCTGAGGATGCACTCCGCGTGGGCGGACGGCGCGGGCCGCTATTACGCCGTGGGCGGCGACTTCTTCGCGCCCCATCGTGGTGAAGCCTATGTCCGCATCACGGAGTAACGGCAAGATGGCGCAAAAGGCGGCCGTTTGGCTGGCCCTCGGGGCCGCCGTGATCCTCGCGGGCTGTAAAGATGAAGACGCTGGCCAGCACGCCGGCCACGGACCGATCGCCGAAGGCATCATGGCGCCGATGGGGGAGCCCGTCCCGTACGCGAGCGCCGAGCAGCGCAGCATTTTCCAGCGCGGCAAAGACGTCGCGACCCACCGATTTACGCGCGCCGAGGGCCTCGGTCCGTCGTTCAACGTGACGGCCTGCTCCGCGTGTCACGAACGGCCCGCCATCGGCGGCACGGCCGGCTCGTACCGCAACTTTTCGCTCGCCGGCGTCACCCTCGACGGCCGGTTTTTCCCCGCCGACGAGGAGCTCTACCCCGATCAAAACGCCCTTCGCGACGGGGTGGTCCGCCTGTATCACTACCCCGAAGACGAGCTTTACTACGGCGCCCACGACTTTCCGCGGCCCGAGCTTCCAGACGACCTCGATGTGGTCGCTCACCGAAACCCCGTCCCGCTATTCGGCCTCGGGCTCCTCGCTGAGATTCCGGAAGAAGAGATCTTGAGCCGCGCGGATCCCGACGACGAGAGCGAAAACGGGATCAGCGGCCGGGCCAACTTCGAAGGCGGCGTGCTCGCGCGGTTTGGCCGCAAAGCCCAAACGGCCTCGATCGTCGGATTCATCCGCGGCCCGCTGTTCAATCACATGGGAATCACGACCGACCCGCTCACCCAGGAGGAGCTCGAGGCGCTGCCGGTGGACTCGAGCGGCGGTCCCGACGATGGCGACGTCGACATGACGCCCTGCGACGAGCGTGACGAGAGCGCGAGCCTGCTCGCCCCCGCGCTTTCCCGAAGGGCGCAGGCGGCGCCGCCCGCTGGGCCGCTATGCGACGACGACGACATCCCCGATCCCGAGATGCCGAACGAGGACCTCTTCGATCTGGTGAGCTTTTCGATGCTCCTGGCCGCCCCCGAATTCGATGAGCTAAACGAGGTGGGACGCCGGGGCCAAGAGCTGTTCGACGAGATCGGATGCGACGACTGCCACACGCCGCGCCTCGAGGGGCCGCGCGGGCCGATCCCGGCCTACTCGGATCTCCTCCTTCACGACATGGGTCCCGACCTCGCCGACGGCATCGAGATGGGTGAGGCGAGCGGCTCCGAGTTCCGCACGCAACCGCTGTGGGGCGTGGCCGCCACCGGGCCCTACCTCCACGACGGACGCGCGCACACCCTCGAGGAAGCCATCGACTGGCACGGCGGTGAGGGGGCGGCGTCTCGCGACGCGTTCTCGGCGCTGTCTGCCGGCGATCAAGACGCGGTGATCGAGTTCCTGCTGTCCCTCGGTGGCCGCGATCAGTACACGCCGGGCAATTTGCCGCCCGGCGCCCCCATCCCCGAGGTGGGCGAGTACGGTGGCCCATATCGCGAGCTGAGCGCAGACGAGCGCGAGCTGTTCACGCTCGGGCGCGAGCTCTTCGACAGGGAGTTCGGCTTCTCCGAGGGCGTAGGCCTGCCGGAGTTCAACGCCGATTCGTGCCGCGCCTGCCACTCG